>SKYL01000228.1 GCA_007127935.1 Halorhodospira sp.
CAACTGAAAAAGTAACGGTTTGCCCCGGGATCGCGGTCTCGGGGCAAACCGTTACTTCACGAGATGACCCGGACCACCGGCTTATCGTTGTGGAGGGCGGTCAGGACGACTTGCCGGAAGCGGTCGGTGGCGGCCAGCGCCGCCTCGGCGGCGCGGGTGGCGGCGGCCAGCCGTTCGGCGCCTTCTACCTGGTTGATGACCGGGACTTGGACGACGTGCGCTCCGGCGCCTTGGAAGAGCCCGTGCTCGGCGGTGAGCAGCCGGGCGGTGTGCTCCGGGCCGAACGGTTCATCGGGCGCCAGGCCGGTGACCGTGCGGATGCGCTCCAGGCGGTGGGCGTTCTCTTCGGTGAGGATCTGGCCCAGTACCGCGGCGCTGAAAAGCGCCACCACCCGGGCGGTCTCCGCCGGCAGAACCGGTTCCCCCGGTTGCGGCGCCTTGACCGATCGCATGCGGGCCCCATCGGCCTTGACCAGGGTGGAATGAAACTCGCCGGCGTGGTGCAGAGCGGCCACCGTCTCCGGCGCCAGGCCGGCCCGCCGGCCCTTCTTCTCCGGTGTGCCGGTCAGGCAGACACAGCGGGCGGTGCGGGCCTCGGCGGGGAGGGCGGGTGTTCCGTCCAGTGGGACGGCCAGATGTACGGCGTCATCGCCGATGTCGCGCAGGGGGGTGGTGAAGACGGTGGCGGTGACCGCGACCCGGCCGGGGTGGTCGGCGGCGAGGCGCTGGATGGCGGTTTTCTTGCCCCCGGCGCCGGCAAAGCAGACAATGCCGCCGTCGCCCAGGAGGTGCTTCAATAGGGAGTTGACCATGGGGGCAGCTTGTCGGCTCTCCCGGCCGGATGCAAGGGGCGGCCCGTGGATCGAAGTCGCATTTGCTGGCGGCGATGAGTCGTCCATAATGATCTTCGGATATAAAATATAAGGGAACGCGTTTACAGGTGATCCGGGATGGTTCAAGTCAACGTTCGATGTGGCGCAGCGGGAGGACAAGAGTGCATGGAAACTGATGCCGTGGATGTGAACTCCGACGTGGGCGAGAAGGCCGACTTTGGCGGGAAGGCCGATCTCGGCCAGATGGAGAGCAACGCCGGCCGGGCAGCTCGGTTTTTGAAGACGCTGGCCAACGAGCGCCGCTTGATGATTCTCTGCCACTTGGTCTGCGGTGAGCGATCGGTGGGCGAACTGGAGCAGTTGCTGGGGATGCGCCAGCCCGCCCTCTCGCAACAACTGGCCCGGTTGCGCGAGGACGATCTGGTGGCGACCCGCCGGGAGTCCCGTACCATCTATTACCGCATTGCCAGCCCCGAGGCCGAAGCCCTGTTGGAACAGATCTACATGCTCTTCTGCGGAAAGCGCTGAATGGCGGAAATCCGTCAATCAAGGACGATGCCGGGAGGGACTTTCCACACACTGGGCCAGTTGCGGTTCGAACCGGCCCAGACCATTCGTATCCTGATCTGGATGCGGCTCTCGGCGGTGACCGGGCAGGCCATCACCGTCCTGCTGGTTCACTTCGGAATGGGACTGGAATTGCCGCTGCAACCGCTGATGGGGACCATTGTCCTATTGGCGGCGTGGAACCTGGTGGCGTGGTTCCGCCTGCGCACGGCCCGGAAGATCGGCAATATGGAGGTCTTCGGTAACCTGATGGTGGACGCCGTGGCGCTGACCGTGCTGTTGGCGCTCACCGGCGGTCCGTCCAATCCCTTCGCCTCGCTCTATCTGGTGCCGGTGGCCATGGCGGCAGTTGCCATGCCGTTGAGTCTGGCGCTGATGGTGACCACCCTCTGTGTGATCCTCTACGCGTCATTGCTGGCCACCTTCATGCCGATGGAGGCGCCCCATTCGGTGCTCGGCGGGGATTTCGACCTGCATTTGATCGGTCTGTGGGTCAATTTCATCATTTCGGCGGCGTTGATCGCGGTCTTCGTCCGTTTTATGGCATCGGTGTTGCGGCGCCAGGATCTGCGGCTGGCCGACGCCCGGGAGGACACGCTGCGCAACGAGCAGATCGTCGCCCTCGGTACCCAGGCCGCCGGCGCCGCCCACCAGTTGGGTACGCCGCTCTCCACCCTGACTATGGTGATCGACGAGATCCGCAGCGCCCGGCAGGACGACGCGGAATTGCTGGAAGAGCTGGATCTTGCACGCTCCCAGGTCGATATCTGCAAGCGGACGCTGGAGGAGTTGGTGGCCACGGGCGTACGCTCCAAGGGCGCCGCCGCTCGCCCGGTTTCGCTGCGGCGCTTTATGGAGCGGGTGCTCGATACCTGGAAGCTGGTTCACCCCGAGATCCGGCCAACGATCCAGTACGCGGATGAGATGACCGACGTGGTGGTGCGGGAAGACCCCACTTTGATGCACGCGCTGTTGAATCTGTTGAATAATGCGGCCGACGCCTCGGTGGATAACCAACGCCGGGGCGTCGAGGTCCGGGTGGCCGGGGATGGCGAAAAGCTCTGGATGACCATTGACGACGAGGGGCCCGGCTTCGATCCCGACCGGCTGCCCCACGCCGGGCGGGTCATCCAGTCGTCGACAAAGCCGTCCGGGATGGGGATTGGGCTGGTGCTCGCCAACGCCACCGTGGACCGCTTCGGCGGCAGTGTCAAACTGTTGGAGGCCCCCACCGGGGGCGTGCGTACCGAGATCGAACTCCCCCTGCGCGATCTCGTTTTAACCTCGGACGATGAGAGCAAGCAGTGAGGACGTGGATTCATGAATAATACCGCCCAGGGCATCCTGATCATCGATGACGATCCGACCTTCAGCTCCGTGCTGGGGCGGTCGCTGGGCCGGTGCGGCTATCGGATCAGCCGCGCGGAGACGCCGGAGACGGCGTTGCAGATCGCCCGTGTCGAGAACCCGGAGTACGTGGTCCTGGATCTCAAGCTGGGGGAGTACTCGGGCCTGGAACTGGTGGAACCGCTGAAGGAGATCGTCCCCGAGGCGCGGATCTTGATCCTCACCGGCTACGCCAGCATTCCCACCGCGGTGGAGGCGATCAAGCGCGGTGCTTACGACTACCTGCCGAAACCCACCGACGCCACGACGGTCCTGCAAGCCCTGGAGGGGTGCCGTTCCGACCCCGCCACCGGCGTGCCCCAGGAGCCGATGTCGCTCAAGCGCCTGGAGTGGGAGCAGATCCAGCGGGTGCTCTCCGAGCACGACGGGAACATCTCGGCGGCGGCGCGGGCGTTGGGCATCCACCGGCGGACCTTGCAGCGCAAGCTGGGCAAGCGCCCGGTCCGCCGCTAGCGGGCAGGCAAGGGGCGTTCCATGGCCGCCGCCGTCGCCGCCCACGGAGTGGTCAAAGGCTTCATGGAGGGCGGGCGCCGCCGGGC
>SKYL01000042.1 GCA_007127935.1 Halorhodospira sp.
CCCTACGGCGCGCTGCCGCCGTTTATGGACATCCGCCGTATTCTCGCTGAACCGCTCATCATCCACGGTGTCCGCGACCGCCGGGAACGGCAGCGGCGTATCGAGGCGGCGCTGGAAGAGGTCGGATTGACCCCCGTCGGCGAGGCGTTGGGCAAGTTCCCGCACCAGTTGAGCGGCGGCCAGCAGCAGCGGGTGGTGATTGCCCGGGCGCTGCTGCTGCGGCCGCGGATGATCATCGCCGACGAACCGGTCTCCATGCTCGACGCCTCGGTGCGGGTGGAGATCCTGGAACTGCTGCGCCGCGTCCAGGCGGAACACGACTTGGCGCTGATCTACATCACCCACGGCCTCTCCACCGTGCGCCACTATGCCGATCGGGTCTTCGTCATGTACGGCGGCCGGATCGTGGAGCAGGCACCGGTGGAGGCGCTGCTGGAAGCGCCGCAACACCCCTACAGCGAGGCGCTGCTCAACGCCCTGGCCGATCCCGACCCCGAAAACGCCCGGCACCAGCGGCAGATTCCCGCCGGGGAGCCGCCGAGCCTCATCGAACCGCCGCCGGCGTGCCGTTTTCACCCTCGCTGCCCCCACTTCATGGCCGGCAAGTGCGACGTCCACGACCCACCGGAGTTCGAGCCGCGCCCCGGTCATCGGGTGGCGTGCTGGCTGCGGGAGTCACCGCCGCCAGCCGGGTACGGAGCGGTAACCCCATAGCGGCGCCGGGTCCAGATCGGCCCGGAAATCGTCGGACGGCACCGCACCCTTGATCCGGGGGGCGCCCTGGTCACCGGTGTCGATATACTCCACCCGGTAGATCCGGTGCCCGGCGGCATCGACGATGGGGGCTACCACCGGGTGGGTGGTGGGCTCGCCCCGGGCGACCACCACGGCGATCTCCCGGCTGCTCAGGCGGACCACCGCCCCCGGCGGCCAGATCCCCACGTGTTTGATGAAGGCGGCGACGCAGTGGGGATCGTAGGCGGTTCCGGCCCGTGCATAAAGCTCCCGCTGGGCGTCGTGAATGGAGTGCGCACGGCGATAGGCGCGATTGCCCACCATGGCCTCGTAGCTATCGGCGACGGCCATCAGGCGAGCCGGAAAACAAATACTCTCGCCGGACAACCCCCGCGGGTAACCACTACCGTCGAAGCGCTCGTGGTGCTCCTCCACCGCCCGCAACCAACGGGGGTCGCGCACCCCCGCGGAACGGAGCAGCTCTACCGAGTGGTAAGGATGGGCACGCAGATTGTGCTTTTGTTCGGGAGTCAATGTGGTCTGCTGGCGATTCAGCCGGTCCTCCAGCCTGAACATACCGACATTGGCTGTCAGTGCGGCGCAGACCAGCGAACGGCGCCACGGGCGATCAAGGAGCATCCCGGCGGCCACCGTGTCACAGAGCAACGCGGTCCGTAAACCGTGGGCCGCCGGCAACGGCAATGCTTGATGCAGGTGGACCGCTGCCAGGACGCTCTCGGGGTCCCGTTCCACGGTGCTGCCCAACCGGGCCACCAGCGGCATCAGGCGCTCAGGCAATCCCACCGGATCGGCGCAGGCGTGGCGCAGCAGATCCTGGAGCATGAGGCCGAGGTGGCCGATCTCCTCGAAGGGATCGTCCCGGAACTCCTCCAGGTCGAGCCCCAGCGTATGGTCCAGCCCCCCGTACTCCACCCGGCCGTAGCGCAAGAGGAAGTCGGCCTGGCGCCGCGTCTCCACCATCTCCCCGGCCCCCGCCAGGCAGTGGCCGTAGACGTCGAAGACGGGACGGGGAAGCGGCTGATTGACGCGGATATCCCTGGCGGTGGGCGGCATGAGAAGGGCCAACGCGAACTCCACTGCGGCAACTCGGCTTCCGGGCGGCGCCGCCCATTCTAGCAGGACCGCGCCATTTCCATTCAGATGGCAAGGGATGTCCGGCTCTATCGCCCACGGCCCGCTACACTGTATTTCAATGACCGCCAGCGCCGCCCGCCCACCGACTCCCCCGGCCGTTGTCGTCGGACTCTGCACCCACGGCCTTGCCGTGGCGCGCGCCCTCCACCGGGGCGGGGTCGCGGTAACGGCGCTGGAGTCGGATTTCCGGTTGCCCGGGGTGCATACCCGGGTGGCTCGGGTGGTTCGGGTTCCAGAGATCGGCGGAGAGGAACTGATCGATGCCCTGATCTCCGTACGCGACCAACTTCCGGCACGCCCCGACCCGGTGCTGTATCTCACCAACGACCATATGGTCCGAACCGTGGGGCACCGTTGGCAGCTTTTGGAGGGCGCCTACCAGCTCAGTTGGTCCGGCTGCCGCAAAACGGTGCTGCGGCTGTTGGACAAGCGCTCCCTGGAAGCGCACTGCCGCGAGCACCGTCTCCCCTACCCGCGGACCGGCCTCTATCCGGAACCCTACACCACCGAGGCGCCCACGCCACCCCCCGGCACGGAGCCTCGCTTCCCACTGATCGTCAAACCCGCCCATCCGCTCTCGGGTTTCAAGGTGCGCTTGGTGGACGACCGGCAAGGGCTGGAACGGCTGGCGGCGATTCATCCGCACTCCCTGCCTTTCCTATTGCAAGAGTGGATCCCCGGGAATGACCACCGCATCCACTTCACCGCCTTCTACCTCGACCGCGGCCGCATTGTGGCCGGTTTCGGTGGCCGAAAGCTCGCCTCCCTGCCGCCGGCCATGGGCTCCACCCTCACCGCCGAACCGCTCGACCACGACGGCATGTGGGCCCTGGCCGAGCGCTTCTTCGCACCGCTGCGGCTGTCGGGGCCGGTCTCGCTGGAGGCGAAGCTCGACGATCAGGACCGCCCCTGGATCATCGAACCGACCGTGGGCCGGACGGACTATTGGCTGGACTGCTGCGTCGCCAACGGCGTCAACCTGCCGCTGGTGGAACACTGGACATTGGCCGGCATCGTTCCGGAGCCGCCCCGCTGCGGCAAAGGCACGATCTGGTTCGACAGTGAACGCGATCCCACCGGCTATCTGCGGCTGCGCCTCGGTGGCGGCGAGGCGGCGACCCGGCCGTGGCGCCCCCGCTTCGCCTACTGGGACCGCGGCGACCCCGCACCGTTCGGGCGCGCCCTGCTCCGCCTCGCGGCCCGGACCGGCCGCCGGGCCTGGCAGTGCCTCACCCGTTCCCGGAGCACCGGCCGCCCATCGCCCCACAAGGGGTGAGACAAACCCCGGAGCCGTGGCTACCCGGCCCGGCGGCTGGAGTCCCGTAGGGCGACATCATCCACCGGCCCGCCCGCCAACACGCCGCCCAACTCACCGGCAACCGTCTCGAAGGCACGTCCCAACAACCACCGCCGAAGCGAGACGCCCCGGGACGCCCCCACCGC
>SKYL01000115.1 GCA_007127935.1 Halorhodospira sp.
AATAAAAAGGATCAACATTTTTATAAAAGTAACACATAAAACATAATGTTATATGCGTTACTAAATTCGGCATTTGGGGAGGTACTCCTTTTTTGTACATTGATACCCTTGACCCATAAGTGCCGATAATTATGAAATTCATTCATTTATAAAGTATTTTCACAGATTTTAAAAGTATCGTTTTTCATGTCATATCTTTGTTGCTCTTTCATAAGCTTAGTAGTACAAGCCTGAGTATAGAAAGGGTGGATTACGTGAGTTTTATTGTTAGAAAAGCGACGGAAGAAGATGCTCTGCCGATTCAGCACTTTGTTGTTAAAACCGGGTTAGCCGCGGTTCCGGCAACAGTGGACTGGACCACATTTTTAATAGCAGAAAATGAAAAAGGTGAATTTGCAGCGGTTGTTCGGATTCAAAAGGTATCTGAGAGGACCGGCTTGATTCGTACTCTGATTATGGATTCAGAGAAAATCACAAATCTATTTGTTTTAGAATTTTTAGAGGCAACACTTCATTACGCATCAAATGAGGGGATTGAATCCATTTATTTGATGGCAGCACGAGAAGCAAGTTTCTTTCAACAGCTCGGTTTTGAACAAATAGGAGAGCAGGAAGTTCCAGAAGGATTAAAAATGCTTGAAGATGTTAATAATCACCTGAAAAAGCAGCTTCCCATCTTTGTGAAAAAGTAAGCTGGGGATAATTGTTCATTCTGTGCACATGAAATTAACAGTGTTATCCACAGAATCAAAGAAGTTATGCACAGAAAATGTGCATAACTTCTTTTTTTGTGATTAATATTCATTGAAATATTGACTTTCTTCCTTTGTATAAGCACAATATTATACAGCAAGGAGGTCATGCATGTGGACCAGCAGAGAACGGAAATGTTAATTGTGGATAAAGATGTGGAAAACCTAGATAAATCAGAGGCTGTCAAGCTTGCAGCGGAGCGTCTTAGAACAGGTGAAGTAGTTGCCTTTCCTACAGAAACGGTATATGGATTAGGGGGGAATGCTTTTTCTGATGAAGCGATTCACCGTATTTTTCAAGCGAAGGGAAGACCCTCTGACAATCCCCTTATTGTACATATTGCTGAAAAAAATCAACTGAAAGATTATGTCACCTCGGTCCCGGAGCACGCCGAAAAGTTAATGGATGCGTTCTGGCCGGGTCCGTTAACACTTGTTTTAAAGCATTCAGGAACACTGTCGGAACGAGTCACAGCAAGCCTTCCAACAGTTGCTGTAAGAATGCCCGACCATCCAGTAGCCTTGGCAGTTATCCGTGCAGCGAATCTTCCCCTGGCTGCACCGAGCGCTAATACATCCGGCAGACCAAGTCCTACGACGGCGAAACATGTGTACGAAGATTTACAGGGGAAAATCCGTACTATCTTGGATGGAGGACCAACCGGGGTAGGGTTAGAGTCCACCGTTGTGGATTGCACCGGCGACGAGGTGATTATCCTCAGGCCAGGTGGAATTACAAAAGAGGCTTTGGAAAGGGTTGTGGATAAAGTGGGGATAGATCCCGCTTTATTTGAAGGGAATAAGGCAGTTCCAAAGTCTCCTGGCATGAAGTATACCCATTATGCTCCTGCAGCACCTCTTTGTCTCATTGACGGCGACCTTATTTTTTTCAAAAAGAAGGTGGAGGAGGCCGAAGCGGAGGGGAAAAGGGTTGGTGTGCTTGTTACGGAAGAGGCGGCTGGTGTTATTCAAGCCCATAAGGAGATTATTGTGGGGAAAAAGTCGGATTTAGCTGCTGTGGCGCGAACTTTATATGTTTCTCTGAGGGCTTTTGAGGCTGGGGAAGTGGATGTTATTTTTTCTGAGGTGTTTCCGGAAACGGAGTTGGGGTCTGCGATTATGAACAGGCTGAGGAAAGCCGCTGGTGGAGTGGTTTTAAAGGATGAAAATAATAGCTGATATTTAAGTGTAATTTTTTTTAGAGATAAATCCCTTTGGACGTGCATAGTTTAGAATAGCCAGTCCAAGGGGTGATTTTTTTGATAGGTGAGTTGATTACGATTGGTTTTATGGCTTTCGCCTTAAGTATGGATGCCTTTTCTTTATCTATTGGTATTGGTATGGCGCGGCTTCGATATAAACAGATTGCTGTTATCGGAATTTCGGTAGGGTTTTTCCATTTGCTAATGCCTCTTATTGGGCTGTTGTTAGGGAAGATTCTGTCTCAATATATAGGTATGTTTGCGTTTGTTATTGGCGGTTCGGTGCTTATTTTAATTGGTCTGCAAATGCTTTTTGCTACGCTTCAAGAAGAGAGGTCACCTGTTTTAAGTCCAACAGGGTTTGGCTTGATTCTATTCTCAATCAGTGTAAGTATTGACAGCTTTTCTGCGGGTTTGAGCTTAGGGATGCTTGGGGCCAAGACATGGGTTACATTAGTCAGTTTCGGCGTGGTGAGTGCAGTGCTCACGTGGGCCGGGTTAATTCTTGGGCGCAAAATGGGAAACTGGCTGGGGGGATACAGTGAATGGTTCGGCGGTACAATTCTCATTGCCTTTGGGATTAAAATTATTATGGGAATGTAATCGAATTCTCCCACATCATGTGATAGCTGATGTAATCTTGCCTGGATTTGTTGCCAACGGCAAAGAAAACACTGCGAAACCGATCGAAGTGAAGGTTAAGCAGATGTTGCACTTGTGCCTGTGGTGAAAGCGTCCGTCTGTAACGGATTCGAGTGACAGTTTGGACTGACCCTCTTTTAAGAGAGATTAATATTTTTCCCCGGACAAACATACATTTTTTAAGAGACAACCATTAGCACACTAGAGCTACCGCATAACAGGAAAAAATATAGGTTTCAAAGGAGCATTTCATTATGAGTTTCTTAAATGGTTTTAAGGAGTATGCTGTGAGGGGAAATGTAGTAGACATGGGGATTGGTATTATTATTGGTGCAGCTTTTGGTAATATCATTACATCCCTTCTTAAAGATATAATCATGCCTCCGGTAGGTCTGCTGCTAGGAAGAGTAAATTTCTCAAACCTCCATATTAATTTATCCGGAAGGCATTTCAAGAGTTTAAGCGACGCCCAGGAAGCAGGGGCTGTGACAATTAATTACGGTTTGTTTATCGAAACGGTCATTCATTTTCTGCTGGTTGCTTTTGCAGCATACTTAATAATTATACAAATGAATAAACTGAAACGATTACCCATAGAAGCGACAAAAGTAAAAACATGTCCTTACTGCTTTTCAGACATACCATTCCGCGCATTTCGCTGTCCAAAGTGCACCTCGACTATATCTGATGAAAAAGAACGTTCCACCAGAGAAAAACTGGTTCGTATCCG
>SKYL01000083.1 GCA_007127935.1 Halorhodospira sp.
ATCTGTTCCCAGTGCTTTACGGTGATAGCGACCAAGCCCCACACTCCTACCAAAGCTGCCTCACGGAGATTTCGCGTAAAGGTCAGGTAAAGGTATACTCCCCCTGAAAGCATTATAAGGATTACCGTCCACAGGATTTCCGGAACCAGAAGGTCAAAATTTAATACGTATTTTAATACTATAGAGAAATTGGTCATAGTGGCCAAGATAATCCATCCAAAATATACACAGATCGGCCACCAGATAAATACAATAATCCTTAAAGGTGCATCATAAATCTCCAATTTATACCTTATCACTAACTGGATCAGGCAGAAAAGGAGTATCAGCATAACTACAAATGATAAAAATACTAATTCCAAACTCCAGACCACTACCCAAGCACCGTTGGCCAGATTTGAATAGAAAAACCAAAACCCGGCGGTTTTAATAGCTTTTTCGCCGTCTCTGCGGATGATTAAATACCACTGATGGCCAATGAAGAGGGTTAAAAGCAGATAAATCAATCCCCAGATAGAAAAAGCATACCCTGCCGGCGTAAAGAGCGTAAAATATTTGGCACTTAGCTCACCCATAGTAGGAAGACCACTCTCACCGGAGGAGATATAATAATTTAAATAGAGCGCTACTATAAATGAAAATGTATTCAGGGCAGCCAATGATGTCTTTGTCATAACTCTGATTTTAATATAGATACACCTATATTACTTTATTGTTTCGTAAAAACAAAAAATCCGGCACCAGGGCCGGATCTTTATTGCACATACACTAAAGGGATGTGATTACTTTTTCCATTCAGCTAATCCTCCTTTGGCAGAATCCACTTTTATAGAATAATTACCATTACCGCTTACAATCCATCTTACTTTGGATGCATTCATTCCCGGTATGTTTTTAAGTGCTATCCTTTCAGGATTGTGCTTCTGCTCTTTTACCTTATTGAAATCTTCATCATCTACCACCATCCCGGTGATCACCTTGGCACCGCTGATGGTGACATAGTCGGGTCTCTCTATATTGTATTTGAGATCTTGACTGGAGTGGGTAGGCATCAGCCTTTCATTATAGATAGTGGCGGTAATTTCTTTCAATCCTCCACCCAGATCCCTTTCTTTGACGTCAGATACGCTAAGTTTTGGCGTCTGGTAGGCATGGTAAATAGTAAAGGCCATATTTCTATGGGCATCCTGCTCCAAAAGGAACCCCGGATGTGCCCTTCCGAAATTCTTCTTGAACCCACCGATTTCTATGGTACCGAACTGCGGATGGTCGTATTCTTCCCAGTTGACAAATGCATCCCCAAAAGTAAGGTATTTATCCACTTTCATCTCTTCGTCCTGATTGCCACGGCGGGTGTTTTCATGGAAATACAAGTAAGAAGCCATCAGCTCATTGGTATAGGTATAGATCCCCCTACCACCGTAGAACCAGTCCAGCTCTCCTCCGAATACTGAATACAAGTCTTTATATACCACCAGGTATCTATAGCCGGGAATCAATTCTTCCCCTTTTTTACCGATAGCATCATATATCCTTACATCATCACGGTTATAGGTATCCAAATCTTCCTCTGCCCCAGGTCCACGTAGGATCATCCCACCATTGTTATGATAACTCTGCGCTCCCGCGATATTTGGATGCTTCATCACAAACTCCATCACGGCACGGTTTTCAGGCAAGCTGAAAGGATACTTGTAGGCGCCCCTCTGGATGTAATCAGGTTGCCACTTCCATCCCCAGTCTCTATTCGGGTCATAGTAGCCAATACCATCCTCATTCACCTGACCGTCACCGTCTCTGTCAATTCCTTCATAGCCGAGCATTTCATATTCCCCTTTTTCGTCTATCTCCACCATTTTTACCTTGCGTGAATCCATCGGATCTTTCTCATACCTACCGGTAGGAGATTTTCTGATCATCATGGTGATGTGACCGTCATTATTAAGATCATCAAAACCGTCTTCACCCGCCTCACCGTCACCATCATTGTCCAATACGATCATCCCCGAGCGTGGAGAGTGTGCGGTATTTGGTTCGTTCATGTAATTGTTTCTGGCGTCTGGGTTTATTGTCGGCACTATATAAAAGGTCTTATCTGCCAACAGTTCTTTGACAAAATCCAGGTCCTTGTGCATTTCTGTCAGGTACCAGGCAGTATATAAGGAAAATTCAGCTCCCTGTATTTCATTGGAGTGGATATTTCCATCGATGTACATGGCGGGCTTACGGCTGGCATCACCGTTTTTCAAATCAGAGATAGTCAGTAAATAAATATCCCTGCCCTCATACGATTTGCCTATACTTTCCAATTTGGCCAGATCCGGATGCGCCTTGGCGATCTTCTGCATGATATCCACTATGCCTTCATAGGTATAGTAACGGTTCCAACTCACTTCTACCTTAGGCTGGTGGGGAGTACCTATAGCCCTGAAAAACTTCTCCTGTGCATGGGACTCAAAGCCTGTACCCAAACCCAGAGCAGCTCCTAGTACAGCTGTATATATCCAATTCTTTATTTGCATCTTTATCATCATTATAATCTCACATTTAAGTTGGCAAAACCTGTATGGGCAGCACCTGCCTTTACATCCACATTGCCGCTACCTTTTACTATCCAGCTGATCGTCTGCTTTTCAAACGGACCCAACTGGTCTATCAACATGATCTTGTCGCCGGCTATGATATCTTTCTTATCCTTATTGATATCCACACGTATTTTTCTCAACCACCTGGATCTCGACCCCATCTCCGAATGTGTAGGCAGGGGAGAATTATTGTATAGATCTGCGGTCACCCGGGTAAGTCCATTGCCCAATTTCTCACTGGTGATATTATGAAACTCAAGCTTTGGCTGCATCTCTGCCAGCTTTAGGATGAATTCAGTATGCTCCTCTGCTATTTTATTTACTTTATTGAAAGATGGATTGCTCATCACAAATGGTCTTACACCACCTACTTCTACGTTTTGCCCTTTGAAATCAGGATGATCGATTTTGGTCCACGGTACAAATACATTGTCCATGGATTCTTCTCCTGCATAAGCCAGAAAATTCTCCTGAGCATCTTCGATACCTTTGCCCTCTTCATTTTTCATTTCGGGTACCCACCACCCCGGCGTACTGAAGCTCAGTCTTCCAAAATGGAAATAAGCCCACTGGAAGAAATCACCGTCGGTTCCCTGATTTTTTTGCTGGTGTGCTTTGGCAGTGGTCGTTTCATTGTAGATATCAGATACCATGGCATTGATGGCCACATCTTTTTCCAACATGGAAGTTACCACCCTCTTTTTGGCATCACCTGCATTGTATTTTAACGGTGAAGATAG
>SKYL01000013.1 GCA_007127935.1 Halorhodospira sp.
CTGGAGCGCGCCTACGGCCACCCGGTCGACGTGGAGTTCACCCTCCATCTGGACGGTGACGGCGTGCCGTCACTGAACCTGGTGCAGTGCCGCCCGCTGGCGACGTTGGGCGCGGCCCCGGGCGGCCGCGCGGAACTGCCGCAACGGGTGGACGACGACAGGCGCTTCTTCGCCACCGAGGGGTGCTTCATGGGCGGGAACATGGACCTGCCCATCCATCGGGTGATCCATGTGGACGGACCCCGTTACGGCGCCCTCACCACCCCGCAGAAGTACGCCGTCGCGCGCCTCGTGGGCGGCCTGAACAGAACGGTGGCCGATCAGGTAGACTGTCCGGTCCTGCTGATCGGCCCCGGCCGCTGGGGCACCGCCAGCCCGGATCTCGGCGTCCCGGTCCGCTTCGCCGACATCCACCGCGTGACGGTCCTCGCCGAAGTGGCCGACCTCGGTGCGGGCATGATCCCGGACCTCTCCTTCGGCTCCCACTTCTTCCAGGACTTGGTGGAGGCCGGCATCGCCTACGTCGCCATCTTCCCCCACGACCCCGGCGCCAAGTACCGCCCCGAGTGGTTATCGGAGCAGTCGCAGCGCCGGATCGCACTAGAGGGAGACGAAGCCGCCGACCCCGAGGTCGCCGCTACCGTGGCGCACTACGACGTCACCGGCCTGCGCCTCAAAGTTGTGGCCGACGTGGTGCGCCAACGGCTGGTTTGCTATCAGTCCGACCGGTCTTAGGGGATGTGAAGAACCGCCGTGCGAATGCCCGTCATTGCGAGGAGCGGAGCGACGAAGCAATCTCCACCACTTGGGCGTTGCCCCATGGAGATTGCTTCGCTTCGCTCGCAATGACGGGCACCACTGCAATGACGGGGGGTAGGCGTTTCCCTACACGAGTCCCATCGCCACCATCGCGCGCCCCACGCGGATGAACCCGGCGATGTTCGCCCCCACCACATAGTTCCCCGGCGACCCGAACTCGTCGGCCGTCTCGAAGCAGCGGCGGTGGATATCGATCATGATCTCCTCCAACCGCTCCTCGGTGTGCTCAAAGGTCCACGAGTCGCGGCTGGCGTTCTGCTGCATCTCCAGCGCGCTGGTGGCGACGCCGCCGGCGTTGGCGGCCTTGCCCGGCCCGAAGGCGATCCCGGCGTCCTGGAAGATGCGCACCCCCTCCGGGGTGGTCGGCATGTTGGCGCCCTCGCCCACGGCGATGCAGCCTTGCTCCACCAGCTTCTTGGCGTTCTTGCCGTTCAACTCGTTCTGGGTGGCGCACGGCAGGGCCACGTCGCATGGCACCGCCCAGACGTCGCCGTCCTCAATGTAGCGCGCCTTCTTCTTCTCGTCGGCGTAGACGCTGATCCGGCGGTGCTCCACCTCCTTGATCCGCTTGACCAGGTCGAGGTCGATGCCCTGCTCGTCGATCACCACGCCGCTGGAGTCGGAGCAAGCGATGATCTTGGCGCCGTGCTGCATCGCCTTCTCCATCGCGTAGATGGCGACGTTGCCGGAGCCGGAGACGACGCACTTCTTGCCGTCCAGAGAGTCGGAGCGCGCCTTCAACATCTCGTTGACGAAGATCACCGTGCCGTACCCGGTGGCCTCCTTGCGCGCGCGGCTGCCGCCCCAGTCGAGCCCCTTGCCGGTGAAGACGCCGGACTCGTACCGGTTGGTGATCCGCTTGTACTGCCCGAAGAGGAAGCCGACCTCGCGCTGGCCGACGCCGATGTCGCCCGCCGGCACGTCGGTGTACTCGCCCAGGTGGCGGTAGAGTTCGGTCATCAGGCTTTGGCAGAAGCGCATGATCTCCGACTCGGAGCGGCCCTTCGGGTCGAAGTCGCTGCCGCCCTTGCCGCCGCCGATGGGCATGCCGCTCAGCGCGTTCTTGAAGACCTGCTCGAAGCCGAGGAACTTGATGATCCCCAAGTAGACCGACGGGTGAAAGCGCATCCCGCCCTTGTAGGGGCCGAGGGCGCTGTTGAACTCGACCCGGAAGGCGCGGTTGATATGGGTCTCGCCCCTGTCGTCCTCCCACGGCACGCGGAAGATGATCTGCCGCTCGGGTTCGCAGATGCGCTGGATGATCTTGTGCTCGGCGAACTCCGGGTACTTGGCCAGCACCGGGCCGAGACTCTCCAGCACCTCGTGCACCGCTTGATGGAACTCATCCTCACCGGGGTTCCGGCGCAGCACGTCCTGGTAGATCGGTTGTAGCTTCTCGTCGAGTCGGACAGTCATCGTTCAGGCAATCCCTACGGTTTCTGTGATTGGGGCGGACATTACTAGATCGGACGGAGTCTCACCAGCCAAAGCAGACGGGTTGATTCTACAAAAGCCGCCGCAGCCGCCAGGCGAACACCCCTGCCAAGCGCTCCCACCATCGCCGCCGTCCCAGGTGGGCTTCGGTGATGCGTTCGGCCTGTTCCAGATCGCGCTGAAACTGCGCCTCCAGCTCGGTACAGATCGTCGGGCGGTCGGTGACGAAGTTGATCTCGTAGTTGTGGATGAAGCTGCGGTAGTCGAGGTTGGCGGTGCCGATGGTGGCCAGCCGGCCGTCCACCACCATGGTCTTGGCGTGGAGGGTACGGGGGCAGTACTCGTAGAGTTCGATGCCGCGCCGCAGGAACCGGGTGTAGATATGCCGGGCCGCCATGCGCACCAGCCATTGGTCGCTGATGGCGGGCAGCAGCAGGCGCACGGCGACCCCCCGAGACGCGGCGGCGTAAAGGTGTTGCCGGGTGCGCCGGTCCGGGGCGAAGTAAGGCGTGGTCAGCAAGACCCGTTGGCGGGCGCGGCGGATTCCGTGGTGGTAGAGGCGGCTCAACGCCAGGCGGTGGCGGGGCAGCCGGTTGCTGACCAGGGCGTCGCCGCGGAACCGCCGGGGCAGCCGGCGGCGGCGCAGATCCCGAGAGACGCGCCGGGTCCAGAAGGTGGTGAAGAGGTCGTCGGCCTGGGCCACGATCTTCGGATCGTCCAAGCCGATGTGAGTGTCGCGCCAACGCGCCTCGCCGACGCAGGCGGAGCTGCTCTCGCGGTGGATGTTGAAGCCGCCGAGGAAGACCCGCTCCTGGTCGATGATGAGCACCTTGCAGTGGTTCCGCCGGTTGTACCGCCACGGGTCGCGCCACGACCAGCGGGGGAACATGCGCAACTGGACCCCGGCTTGGCGCAGGGTGACGATGAAGTCGGTGGGCAGTTGAAAGAGGCTGCCCACGGCGTCGACGTGCAGCCGCACGTCGAGACCCCGCCGGGCGGCGCGGGCCAGCGCGGCGCCGAACCGCCGGCCCACCGGATCGCCGTCGGCGCTGAAGATGTAGCTCTCCATCC
>SKYL01000117.1 GCA_007127935.1 Halorhodospira sp.
CACCATCGTCGCCGGCATCCTCCCGGACATCGTCGGCAGCACCCACGACCGCGAAGACCAAGCCCGCCTCGAACGCGCCGAAAAGGCCCTCATTGCCTACGCCGCCCGCAACCGGCGGCTGCCTTGTCCGGATACGGATGAAGATGGCCGCGAGAACCCGTTTCCAACAGGTGCTTCCTGTGATCAGATCTCTGGTTTCCTGCCTTTCCGTGATCTCGGTCTCTCCGATGGTTTTGATGCACGCGGTCGGCGCATTGCCTATGGGGTCTATAACCGGGACCAACCGCTTGCCGATCTCACAGGCGCTGCTTATGAGTTTGCCAACCTCGGCCAGTTCTGTATGGTTATCGATAATGCGGCTGATTTTACGGCTGATGATGATAATGGTCCGAATGTCGATACGGAGAGGTTCCGTGTCGAATCTAGTGTGGATGGTAGCCTGAATTTCAACGCCGCCTTCGCGGTGGTCAGCCAAGGGCGAAATAATACATTCGATGCGAACAATGCAGGTCTTCTCAACGGTAACGGTGTGGTAGAACACCCGCGTACTACCCAGGGCCAGCTCACTAACCAGGAGTATACCGACACTGTCCGCGTTGTCGGTTTCTCGACCTTGGCCGGTGAAATCAACTGCGGACGCGCCCTCTCCGATGCCGCCCTTCAAGTCGTCACCAGAACCTTGCCGGGTGGCCAAGAGCACGGTGGCTATGTTGCCCGTATTCATGCTGACGGTGGCCTCCCTAATCACGATGATGATATGGGCCGATACCAATGGTGTATCGACAGTTGGGACGGAGGTGGTAATTATCAAGTAACTGGATATGTAGGTGGCGTAGCTGGTGGTCCTCTTGCGCGACAGAGCGGAAATGAATGCGATAATGATGTCGGTTTTGTTGATGCAGATTTAATAGAAATAACTGATTCTGGTGGTCTTGATGACTCAGCCGATTTCCGTGTCTTCGTTAGTGACTACAGCGCCGGAAACGGTTCTTCGATAGTTGAAAATAATATGACATCTCGCCGGTTCTCGATTGTTGTGGAAGCTAGTTCTGCTAGCCCAGTAGGTGGTGATCATATGGACGATTTTTTGGATTGGCTCGAAGAAGATGATAATAACAGCATTGATGACCTCCCTGGAGGATGCCAGAAAAACTTTGCATCTCCATCGTGTCCATGGAATTAAAGAAGACGACGACAATGAGTAACTATGGAAATATCCCGGGTTTTCGGTAGCTTTCAAAGGCTATCCATGCTGTATCCCGCCCGTGTATTTCTTCGGATGCACCGTAGCGCCGCAACTTATTGCGTGCGTTACTAATCGGCAGAGAAGCGCAGGGGACCCGAACGGCGGTCAGTCGTCCCCAATCCGGGAGATTCGCCGTGAGAATGCGTTCCGACCACCGCAGTAGCGTCTCGGCATCGGCCTCCTCGATCCGCCGCCGGTGTTCGGCACTGAGTTCGCGGAACTTCAACTCCATCTGCCGCTCTCCTCCTCGATGACTGGGACGAAGCAATCTCCGGCACTTTGAAGTCAACCTATGGAGATTGCTTCGCTACGCTCGCAATGACGGGAAGGTTCCCGGCCCGTGACTGTATGACGGGAAGGTTCCCGCTCGTGACCGTTCTGTCTACATCGCTGCCACGTCGCCGATGAGCTGGTAGATCGGTAGAAAAAGCCCCGCCGCCACCAGCGCGAAGAGCCCGCCGCCGATCATCAGCGCGATGGGCTCGATCGCCTTGGAGAGTCCGGCCACCAGGCTGTTGAGTCGCCGTTCGTACTCTTCGGCGACGTACTGCAACTGCTCGGTGAGGGAGCCCGACTCCTCGCCGACGCTGACCATCCGCTGGACGAAGGGCGGGAAGACCCCCGCGCTCTCGAAGGCGTCCTTCATCGCCCGCCCGGCCACCAACTCGTCGGCGACGATCTGCAGCCGCTCCCGGTAGACCTCGTTCTTCACCGATCCGCGCAGGGTGCGCAGGCTGCTGAGCATGTCGACGCCGGCGCTGAGCAGCAGCGACAGGTACTCGGAGATGAAGGCGATGTTGGAGATGGCGGCGATGCGCCCGAAGACCGGGATGCGCAGCAGGGCCTTGTGCCAGAGCCGCCGCAACCACGGCACGTTCTTCACCGCCGCCATCACGGCGGTGATGGTGACGACGATGGCCGTCAGCACGGTGAAGGTGTACTCGCCGATGACGTCGGCCACGGCGATGATGCCCAGGGTCAGCGCCGGCAGGTCGAGGTCGAACGACTCGAAGAGTTCGGTGACGGTGGGCACCACCACCGCCAGCCAGAAGCCGAGGGCGGTGAAGATGGCCAGCAGCATGAAGGTCGGGTAGGTGACGGCCTTCTTGACGTCGTCGCGGATTTGGTTGAGCCGCTTGACGTGGTTGGCGGCGTCGCGGCTGGTGCGGTCGAGGGTGCCGGACTGCTCGCCGATCCCCAGCAGGAAGGAGACGGTCTGCGGGAAGACCCGCGGGTAGGTGCCGAAGGCGTTGGCCAGGGTCGCGCCGCCCTCGACGCGGGTGACGATCTCCCGTCCGATGCGTGACAACGTCGGGTTGTCGCTCTGCCCCATGGAGTCGCGGATGGCGGTGATGGCCGGGATGCCGGCCCGCAGCATGACCGAGAAATTGGTCAAGACCTCGGCGGTCTCCTCCGGCTTCACCGGCCGTTGAAAGAAGCGGTAGACCAGCGTGACCAGTATGCCCAGGACGCCCGGCAACGGCTGGAGGAAGACCACGGTGCCGCCCTGGCGCTCCAGGTAGGTGGTGGCCGACAGCGGGTTCTCGAACGGCAGGTCGATGAGCCCGCCCCGGGGGCGCCCCTGGTGGTCCAGCAGTTTGTACCGGTACCACGCCACGGTCAGTGCCCCATCACGCGGATGATCTCTTCGACCGAGGTGTCGCCCTGGATCACCTTGCGCACGGCGCACTGGAAGATGGGGACGAAGTCGGTGCGGTGGCGGATCGATTCGTCCAGGGCGTCCATGGTGGCGTCGCGGCCGATGCGCGCGGAGATGTCGGCGTCGGGGCGCAGGATCTCGTAGACCAGGGTCCGCCCGTGGTAGCCCGACTGGCCGCACGCCTCGCAGCCGCCGCCCCGGTGGAGGACCTCCACGTCGTTCCGCTTCAGGTACTCCAGTTCCCACGCCTCGGGCTCGTACTCCTCCTTGCAGTTGGAGCAGATGCGCCGCACCAGGCGCTGGCTGACCACGCCCACCAGCGCCTCGGCGATCTGGAACGACGGTACGCCCAGGGAGCGCAGGCGCGGGATGACGCCGACGGCGGTGTTGGTGTGCAGGGTGGAGAGCACCAGG
>SKYL01000123.1 GCA_007127935.1 Halorhodospira sp.
AGGCGCCGCACTCCGGGCACTGCCCCGACCACTGCGGCTGCGTCCCGCCGCACTCGCCACAGACGTACCGCCGCCGGGGCCGGGCCACCTCAGGTCACCTCGGTTTGCGCCGCTCCGACGTAACGCCGCCGCGCGCGCGGGGTGGTCCGGCAGAAGAGTTCATAGCTGATGGTGCCGGCGGCGCCGGCCACCTCCTCGGCGGGCAAACCGTCGCCCCACAGGGTGGCCGGTGCGCCCACGGCCACGCCTGGGTGGCCGCGCAGGTCGACGCAGAGCATATCCATGGAGACCCGGCCCACCAGCGCCGTGCGCACACCGTCCACCAGCACCGGGGTCCCGCTGGGGGCGTGACGGGGATAGCCGTCGCCGTAGCCGACAGAGATCACCCCCACCGGCATCGGCTCCGGGCAGCGCCATGTGGCCCCGTAGCCCAGGGCGTCTCCAGCCCTATAATGGTTGACGGCGATGAGGCGCCCCTCCAGGGTCATCACCGGGGCCAGGGGCTGGTGGCCGCCCCGTCCGTCGATGAATGGGGAAGCGCCGTAGAGCATAATCCCGGGCCGAATCCAATCGAAGTGGCCCCCGGGCCAACCCAACACCCCAGCGGAGTTGGCGGCGGAGCGGGGACCGGGCAGCCCGGCGCACGCCTCGTCGAAGACCGCCAGTTGGCGCTGGGTGGCGGTGTCGGCCCGATCGTCGGCGCAAGCCAAGTGAGTCATAAAGCCAATCTGCGGCTGCACGGATGGCGCACCGTGGAGCCGCCGCCAAACCTCCCCGACCGCCTCCGGGGGAAAGCCGAGGCGGTGCATCCCGGTGTCCACCTTGATCCACGGAGCCACCGGCGCCGACAGCCGGGCCCGGGCCAGCGCCTCCACCTGCCACTCGGTGTGGAGCACCGGCTCCAGCCCCAACGCCGCCGCCGACTCCAGATCCTCGGCGGCGAATGGCCCCTCCAGCAGGACGATGGGCTGCCGGAAACCGGCCTCTCGCAAGACCGCCGCCTCCTCGACACAGGTCACGGCGAAGGCGTCGGTCTCCGGCGCCAGCGCGGTGGCGGCCGGAACCATGCCGTGGCCGTAGGCGTCGGATTTCACCACCGCCATAATCCGGCTGCGCGGCGCGGCGGCCCGCGCCGTCCGGGCGTTGTCCCGCAGCGCCGAGAGATTGACCGTGGCCCAGACACGCCGGCTCATCCCGGGATTGGACCTCCGTAGACGTCGTCGATGTGGTTCTCGAAGCGGGTGTATTCGCCGAGAAAGGTCATCCGCACCGTGCCGATGGGCCCCTGGCGCTGCTTACCGATGATCAACTCGGCGATTCCTTTATCGGGGCTGTCCTCGTTGTAGACCTCGTCGCGGTAGATGAAGGCAATCAGGTCCGCATCCTGTTCGATCGCGCCGGACTCGCGTAGATCGGACATCACCGGCCGTTTGTTGGGGCGCTGCTCCAGGGAACGGTTGAGCTGGGAGAGGGCCACCACGGGCACGTCCAGCTCCTTGGCCAGCCCCTTCAGCGAGCGGGAGATCTCCGACAACTCGGCGGCGCGGTTCTCGCGGTAACCGGGGATCTGCATCAGCTGTAAATAGTCGATAACGATCATGCCGATCTCGCCGCGCTCCCGCTGCAACCGGCGGGCCCGGGCCCGGATCTCGGTGGGGGTCAGGCCGGGGCTATCGTCGACGAAGAGCGGCGCCTCGGAGAGCAGGCTCATGGTCGAGGTGAGCCGCGGCCAGTCATCGTCCTGAAGCCGCCCGGAGCGGATGCGCTGGAGGTGGACCCGCCCCAGGGAGGCGAGCATGCGCATGGCTAGCGACTCGGCTGGCATCTCCATGCTGAAGACCGCCACCGGCAGCTTCCCGTGCATGCAGACGTGCTCGACGAGGTTCATGGCGAAGGTGGTCTTGCCCATGGACGGCCGCCCGGCGACGATCACCAGGTCGCCCCGCTGAAGCCCGGAGGTCATCCGGTCGAGATCGTCGAAACCGGTGGCGAGCCCGGTCACCGGTTCCTGGCTCTGGTAGAGCCGGTCGATCCGGTCCACCACCTGGGGCAACAATTCCTTCATGCCGACGAAGCCCTGGCGGTGGCGCCCGGTCTGTTCGGCAATGCGGAAGATGATCTGCTCGGCGTGATCGAGCAGTTCGGTGCTGCTGCGGCCCTCGGGCTGGAAGGCGGACTCCACCACATCGGAGCCGGCGCGAATCAGCTGCCGCAATACGGAGCACTCGCGAACGATGTCGGCGTAGGCGCGGATATTGGCCGCCGACGGGGTCTCCCGGGCCATGGTGCCCAAATAGGAGAGGCCGCCGGCCTCCTCCAGCGCGCCGTTCTGGCGCAGCCAGCCCGACAGGGTGACCACGTCCAACGGCTGCTGGTCGTCCGCCAGCGCGGCAATGGCCCGGTAGATCAGGCGGTGCTCGCGGTGGTAGAAGTCTTCCTCGTGGAGGCGGTCCGCCACCTGATCCCAGGCGGCGTTGTCCAACATCAGACCGCCCAGGACGGCCTGCTCCGCCTCCAGATCGTGGGGCGGCACCTTCAATGCGCGGGAGGCGCTCGAAGCACCCCCGTGCTCCGCCGGTTCACTCTGCACCCTCGCCTCCCGGCGCCGGTCCGGCGCCGCCATACCGGGGTTATTCCTCTTCCGGCGCCACCACGACCTTCACGGTCCCCTCCACGTCGGTGTGGAGTTGCACCGCCAATTCGTACTCGCCGCAAGCGCGGATCGGGCCTTCCGGCATCCGCACCTCGCGCCGGGCCAGTTCGACGCCGGCGGCCACGGCGGCCTCGGCCACATCCGCCGGCCCAATGGAGCCGAAGAGACGGCCCTGATCGCCGCTCTTGGCGCGGATGGTGAGGGCCAGTTCGCGAACCCGCTCCAGACGCCCCTCGGCGGCCTCCCGCAATTCACGGGCCTTGCTCTCCAACTCCGCCCGGCGCTCCTCGAAGTAGCGGATGTTCTCCTCGGTAGCGGGCTTCGCCTTACCCTGGGGCAACAGGTAGTTGCGCCCGTAGCCGGGACGCACCCGGACCCGGTCGCCCAGATCGCCCAGGTTGGCCACCTTCTCCATCAAGATCACTTCCATCGGTCGTTCCTCTCGTATCGTTTCGCCGAACGCCCGCGGCCTTATTCCCGGTCCTTGGACCGGCCGGCCAAACGTCCGCGCCAATCAAACAATGCATCGCCGATGCCCACCAGGGCCATCGGTCGGAAGAGCAGCGGCATAACCAGATAGACCGCCACCAGCCAACCCACGCTCCAGCCCCGCGCCGCCACCAGCGCATGGGTCATGGAGAGCGCCTGCAACACGAAACC
>SKYL01000135.1 GCA_007127935.1 Halorhodospira sp.
CCGCCCGCCTCGAGGACGGCGCCGGCCTCTCGCCAGAGGTCCGCGACACCCTGGCCCGGGTCATCACCCGAATCACGGACAACCTCGCCGAGGCTGTAGCCCGATCCCGTCCGGCTCGCTGAATCGGTTCAGCCCAACGCCAGAATGCGGCCCCCTTGCGAGGCCCCACAGGCGTTACGGGAGCCGCATCCGCGCTGACCTTCGCGAGTTTCGGATGGTGCCCTTTCAAGCCACTCCATCGCCAACACGTGCCACGTTGGGCACAATCGGTCCATGGTTAATGAAGCCCGCCGGCGCCCGGACGCGCCGCTGACGCGGGCCGGGTTCCAGGCACATACGTCCTGGGTGTCCCGCGCACCATTCAGCCGCCGGGGCCCACAGGGCAAGCGCTGCGCTCCGAAGACGCAATCATCAGGATGATCCATGCCCGACAATCAAACCCCGGAACAAGCCGCACGCGAACGAATTGATCAGCAGCTTCGGGCCTCGGGCTGGGAGGTACAGAGCCTGGCGGAACTGAATCCGTCGGCCGGACGCGGTGTGGCAGTGCGCGAATACCCGACGGACACGGGCCCCATGGACTACCTGCTGATGGTGGACGGTGAGCCGGTGGGTCTGATCGAGGCCAAGCGGGAGGAGGAAGGCCACCGCATGAGCAAGGTGGAGGAGCAGTCCGCCCGCTACGCCAGCGCAGAGCTGAAGCATGTTGGCAAGGCCGATCTGCGCTTTGTCTACGAGGCCACCGGCACACTCACGCGCTTTACGGATCGGGGTGACCCGGCACCCCGCGCCCGGGAAGTATTCCAGTTCCAGCGCCCGGAGACTCTGGCCGACTGGCGGTCGCAACCGGCCTCGTTCCGCGCCCGTCTCCAGAACCTGCCTGAGCTTGAGCCCGACGGCCTGCGCGATTGCCAGTACCACGCTATCAACAACCTGGAGACCTCCTTCAAGGAGAACCGCCCCCGGGCGCTGATCCAGATGGCCACCGGCGCCGGCAAGACCTTCACCGCCATCACCAGCATCTACCGCCTGCTCAGGCACGTCGGGGCGAAGCGCATCCTCTTCCTGGTGGACACCCGCAACCTCGGCGTGCAGGCGGAGAACGAGTTCCACCAATACCTGCCCCAGGACGACAACCGCAAGTTCACCGAGCTCTACACCGTCCAGCGGCTGCGCTCGCCGCATGTGCCCACCGACGGCCAAGTCTGCATCAGCACCATCCAGCGGCTCTACTCCATCCTCAAGGGCGAGCCGCTGGCGGAAGAGGCCGAGGACGAGCCGGGCGGCCTCGACGCCCTGCGCAAGGAGCCTCTGCCGGTGGTCTACAACCCGAAGGTGCCGCCGGAGTTCTTCGATGTCATCGTCATCGACGAGTGCCACCGCTCCATCTACAACCTCTGGCGCCAGGTCATCGAGTACTTCGACAGCTTCCTGGTGGGCCTCACCGCCACGCCGGACAACCGCACCTACGCCTTCTTCAACCAGAACGTGGTCAGTGAGTATCCACTGGAGCAGTCGGTGGTGGACGGCGTCAACGTCGACCACTTCGTCTGGCGCATCGACACCCGCCTGACCCGCGAGGGCGGTACGATCGAGGCGGAGGAGACGGTCGAGCACCGCGACCGACTCACCCGGGAGCAGCGCTGGCAGCAGCTCGACGAGGATCTGGAGTACGCCGGCAGCCAGCTCGATCGCAGCGTGGTCAACCCGAGCCAGATCCGCACCGTCATCCGCGCCTTCCGCGACGCCCTGCCGCGCATGTTCCCGGACCGGTGTCTGCCGGAGGGCGAAGGCGGTAGTGTCGGTGGCAACGCGGGCGGGTTCGAGGTGCCCAAGACCCTGATCTTCGCCAAGACCGACAGCCACGCCGACGACATCATCCACATCGTCCGCGAGGAGTTCGCCGCCGGTAACGACTTCTGCAAGAAGATCACCTACCGCATCGACGGCGATCCCCAGGGCCTGCTCAACAGCTTCCGCAACGACTACAACCCGCGCATCGCCGTCACCGTGGACATGATCGCCACCGGCACCGACGTGAAGCCGCTGGAGTGCCTGCTCTTCATGCGCGACGTGAAGAGCCGCAACTACTACATGCAGATGGTCGGGCGCGGCACCCGCAGCCTGGACGCCGACGGCCTGCGCCAGGTCAACCGTACCGCCACCGGGCCCAAGGAACACTTCGTGCTGGTGGACGCCGTGGGCGTCAGCGAGTCGAAGAAGATGGAAACCGGCAGCCTGGAGCGCAAGCCCAGCGTGCCCATGAAGGACCTCATGCAGGCCGTGACCATGGGCGTGCGCGACCCGGAGAGCCTGAGCAGCCTGGCCGGCCGTCTGGCCCGCTTCAGCAAGCGGCTCAACGACGAGCAGCACCAGGAGGTGCGCCGGATCACCGGCGGCCCCGACCTCAACACCATCGCCTCGGAACTGCTGGCTACCGACGACCCGGACGCCCTGCGCCGCGCCGCCCGCGAGGCCCACCAATTGCCCGACAGCGCCGAACCCGACCCGGCGCAGATCGAGTCGGTTCGCGAGGAGCGGGCGAAGGCCGCGACGGCCGCCGTCACCGGCCCGCTGACCACCTTCCTGGAGGACGTGCGCCAGCGCCAGGAGCAGGTGGTGGACGACGTGAACCCGGACGAGCTAGAGAACAGCGGCTGGGAGACCGACGCCGAGACCCACCGCGAACAACTCCGCCAGGCATTCAGCGAATGGCTGGAAAACCACCGGGACGACATCGACGCCCTGACCATCTACTATCAGCAGCCGCACCGGCGCCGCGAGATCACCGCCCGGGCCATCCGCGAACTGCTCGAAGCGCTCAAGCGCGAGAAGCCGCAACTGGCCCCGGCCCGCGTCTGGGACGCCTACGCCCGGCTGGATGACATACAGGCGCGCCGGCCGGAGACCGAACTGGCCCAGATCATCGCCCTGGTGCGCCGGGTCAGCGGCTGGGACGACCGGCTCACCCCCTACGCCGATACCGTGCGCGCCAACTTCAAGCGCTGGGTCTTCGGCCGCCACTCCGGCAACCAGCCCAAATTCAACGAAGAACAGATGGCCTGGCTGGAAAAGATCCGCGACCATATCGCCGCCAGCTTCCACATCACCGTGGAGGACCTGGACTACGCGCCCTTCGACGCCGAGGGCGGGCGGGGGCGCATGTGGCAGTTGTTCGGCGAGGACATGGAGAGCGTGTTGGACCAGATGAATGATGAGATGGCGGCGTGAGTGAATCAAATACTGTAAACGCGCCAGTTGGCTGGGATGCCGCGACACTTGGAGAGCTCGGGCTCTGGCAG
>SKYL01000335.1 GCA_007127935.1 Halorhodospira sp.
CGATCTGCACATTGCCGTCGGTGCCGTTCTTGAAGCCCACCGGACTGGAAAGGCCGGAGGACATCTCGCGGTGGGTCTGGGACTCGGTGGTGCGGGCGCCGATGGCCGACCAGCTGATGCAGTCCTGCAGGTACTGCGGCGAGATCGGGTCCAGTGCCTCGGTGGCCAGCGGCAGGCCGAGCTCGGAGAGCTCCACCAGCAGGCGGCGGGCGATGTGCAGGCCCTCCTCGATCTCGAAGGAGCCGTTGAGGTGGGGGTCGTTGATCAGCCCCTTCCAGCCCACGGTGGTACGGGGCTTCTCGAAGTAGACGCGCATCACCACGAATAAACTATCCTTGACCTCATCGGCCAGGCGGCGCAGGCGACGCGCGTAGTCCAGCGCTGCATCCACGTCATGGATGGAGCATGGCCCGATCACCACCAGCAGGCGCGGGTCGGAGCCGTCGAGGATGTTCTGGATCGTCCGGCGCCCTTCGATCACGGTGTGCTCTGCGGCTTCGCTCAGCGGAATTTCCTGCTTGAGCGTTTCGGGGGTGATCAGGACGTCTTGGGAGAGAACATTGAGGTTGCTGACCTGCTGATCGGACATTGTGATACCTGTGTCGTGAAGCGTTGAAGGCAAGGAAGCTATTCTACTATCACCCCGCGGCCGGGAAAAAATCAATTGCCACGGGAACCCGTGTGCGGTGCATCCTGTCCCATCGCGGGCGCCGGCATGCTCGGCAGCCGGCTTGATGCACGGCCAAGAAACAGGAACACTGACCCGTCTTCGACAGGTTCACCACCCTCAGGGACATCAGCTGCCGACTGGCATCAGGTTGACACCATGCATTCAGAGAATATTTGGACACTTATTATGCCCGCCATTCTTCAGGGGTTCTCCCGGTCGGGGAGGGTCTGAATGGGCAACCGGGAAACCGATCAGCAGCTCGTGGAGCGTGCTCAGCAGGGGGATAGTCGCGCCTTTGACCTGCTGGTCAGGAAGTATCAGCACAAGATCATTGGCCTGATCGGTCGCTATGTGCAGGATCATGCCGAGGTGCAGGATGTGGCCCAGGAGGCGTTCATCAAGGCCTATCGCGCGCTGGGCAAATTTCGTGCGGAAAGCGCCTTCTATACCTGGATGTACCGCATCGCCATCAATACCGCCAAGAACCACCTGGTCTCCAGGGGGCGCCGCCCTCCCGGCAGCGACCTGGACATCGTCGATGCCGAGGTGGTCGACCATAGCGGTCGTCTGGCCGACATCGAGACCCCCGAGGCCTCCATCGCGCGCGATCAGCTCGAGGCGGCGGTGTTCGAGGCCATCGAGAACCTGCCCGATGACCTGCGCACGGCGATCACCCTGCGCGAACTCGACGGGCTCTCCTATGAAGATATCGCCAATATCATGCAGTGTCCGGTGGGTACGGTTCGTTCGCGGATCTTTCGCGCCCGTGAGGCGGTCGACCAGCATATTCAGCCTCTGGTCACCACCCACCGGACCCGCGAGTCGGTCACCGAGGGTGGGAGCTGAGCAAGGTTTTCGCCACGGAGCTGAACTGTCGCGCGCCGTTGGCGTCTGAAGCTGTGACCGATGTTTGAGGAGTGTGCCGGCATTGCCATCAGGACCCAGCCGCAGCGGGGAATGCCGGGATGACATTGAACGCAAGGCGGGCGCCTTGAGAGTAGAGGGTGTGAAAAAATGAGTCAGAACGCACGGGAATCGCTTTCTGCCCTGATGGACAACGAAGGTGATGATCTCGAGATGCGTCGGGTGCTGAAGTCGCTGGAGGAGGAGCCCGACGCGGCGGATGCCTGGCGGCGCTATCACTTGATGCGCAGCCTGATGCGACGGGATCATGACGTCGATGTCAGCACGGATCTCTCTGCCGGTATCATGGCGCGCCTCGAGGACGAACCGGTCCCGGTGCTGGAGGCTGGGACGCGGCGGTCGTCCCGTGCGCCGACCTTCGCCCGCAGCGCCGGTATCGCGGCTGCCGTTTCGCTGATGGTGATTACCGGCGTGCAGTTCTACAGCGGCAGCGGTTACTTCGGTAGTGAGCAGCCCGAGGTGGCCGGCGGTGGCGGCTCCTCGTCGGCGCCGACGACGGATCAGGGCGCGTCCACTTCCTCTGCCGCCGGTGACGGCGGACAGCAGGTCGCTTCCGGCCTGCCGATGTTTACTCCCTCCGACAGCAGACCCTCCGGCATCATGCCGGTTGGCGCCGGCGTCGAGGGGCCGCTGTTCATGGCGCCCAATCCGCGCCAGTCGCTGCGTGCCGACCAGGAGCAGGCGCTGCTGCTGCAGTCCTACCTGGATCGCCACGCCGAGGGCGCCGCCTATCCTAGCGGCGATGCCTGGATGCCGCTGCTGCGTGCATCCGGTAGCGAGACACTGGGGCAGCGCTGATGGCCGCCCGGCGCACAGGGTGGCAGCTGCTGCTGCCGTGCCTGGCGGGCCTGGCCTTGATGGCGGTCGTGGGAGCGGCTCATGCTAACGAGGATGAGCGCTTCGACTGTCGCCAGTTGGCCGGTTGGCCAGCCCCGCAGTCTGCCGATGAGTGGTTCGAGCGCAGCCTGTGGGCCAATCACTGCTATGTGTTTCAGGCCCGCGCCGTGCGTATCGGCATCGACGGCGTTCGCACCCTGGCGCTCTCCCACGATATCCAGGACGGCGTCGAGCGCGAAGTGGCTCGTTTCCTCGATGGCCCGCCGGTGGTCTTCGAGCGCCGTGGGCGCATCGGCCGGCTGAGCTGGTCCGAAGGAGATGGCGAGGTGCCCGCCTCGCCGGAGGGGATCGCCCGCCATCTCGATCAGCTCTATCGGATTACCCTGGGCGGTGAGGAGCGTATCGCCAGTCGCCGGGTGGTGCGGTTGGATATCGAACCCCTGGACAACCTGCGCTTCGGCCACCGGCTCTGGCTCGACCAGCAGACGGCGCTGCCGATGAAGCAGGAGCGAATCGACGATCAGGGGCGAGTGGTGGAAACCTTCCAGATGACCGAACTCGAGCAGCCGCGCCTGTATGAAGGCAGCGTGGTGCTCGATTCCCGCCGCGAGCCGCCCGCGCTGCCGTGGCAGCCAGGCTGGCTGCCCGACGGCTTCATCGCTCAGCCCGTCGATACCCGCAGTCGCCGGCACAGTGACCGGGTCGGGCATCGCATCTACAGCGACGGTCTCTCCTCCCTGAGTCTCTTTGTCGAACCCCTCGAGGAGGGAGGCGAGCGGCTTATCCCCGGCCTGCACCGGCTGGGAGTGTCACTGGCCGTGGTACGCCACCTGACGCTGGAGGAGGGGC
>SKYL01000227.1 GCA_007127935.1 Halorhodospira sp.
CAAAAAAGCACCAATAATCAGAAATTTACCCATATCAAAGAATTCATCTGCCGCGTGGAAAAAGGTCTGCTTAAACTTAGACATAGTATTATGTGCGTGATGGTGATGAACAACTGGTACTGTTGGAGTTTCTCTTAATTGCTGTGAGTTTTTAAACAACAAATAGAAAATACCTCCGATAATAACTGCAAGAACAAACGCAATGGACATACGTAAATATAAAACGGTTAAGTCTGTTCTAAATGCGTAAAAGGTTGATAGAGCTACAATTGGATTTAAGATAGGGGCTGCTACAAGAAAGATTACTCCTATATGTAAGGGCATCCCTTTTTTGATTAATCTTCTGACAACGAGGACAATGGCACATTCACAAATAGGGAATAATGCCGCTAATGCGGTTGCTGGAATGAGTGCGGCAAATGCGTTTTTTGGTAAATACTTTTGAAACGCGTCTTCTTTTACATACACTTGGATAAGAGCTGATACGAAAACACCTAGCAAGATAAACGGAATTGCTTCAATGACAATACTCAAAAATATTGTGTTCGTGTTTATCAATGATGAGGGGAGACTAAGAAAAGGGTCATCTCCTTTAAAAAATCCGTAGCTTAAAAATAAAACAAGAATACTTCCTAATATAATTAAATTTAAATCGGTGCTGTAAGATCTGATTGTTTCTTTTTCTCTCAAAAGAATCACCTCAATAAGTTACATTCATGACGTTTTTTTGTCTTAATGTGCAATAAGTATATCACGTACAATATTGCAGTTTATTAAGAAAATATTAAGAATTTGTTCGTTTATCGTTAAATGATAAAATGTACTATTAAAACACAAAGCAATATCCGAACTTTATACCTGTTAATGAGTTTATTTTTCCGTTTTAGTAGTCATATAGAATCAGATGTACTCGGGACAAAAGTCAATTTTGATTCGTTTAATATCTGCTTCATCGGGTTTCGGGAATCATTCACTGCTTTTACCCCCTTATGTTAATAAAAGGCCAATTTTTCCAACCATCTCTTGCCCAAAGTTGCATATAATAGAAATAGAATTTTTTGGCTCAAATGTTATTGGACACATTCTGCCTAATGGCCCAGAGCAAGTCCCGAATATTTTTTAAAATGAGAGTTTCTACTCTCTCCTACCAGTAAAATCATGTTAAAATAAACAAGTACAATATAAAAATGGGGGCGTATGAATGGGTAAACGATTAATGCTTTTAATAGTAACTAACATTCTTGTTTTAACGACGATTTTGATCGTCTGGTCTTTAATTACAAGGTATACAGGTGTCGGAGGACAATTTGACTTAGGAGCAGCTGCACCTGGACTGGGGATTGACTACGTTTCCTTAGGTGTATTCAGCTTACTCGTAGGTTTCGCAGGGTCTTTTATCTCCTTGGCCATGTCAAGATGGATTGCCAAGAAAATGATGAAAGTCAAAGTGCTGGATCCAAATGGTTCATTATCAAGACAGGAACGTGGAGTAGTTGAGAAGGTGCACCGTTTATCACGTGCTGCTGGATTAATGCATATGCCAGAGGTTGGTATTTATCAGTCTGCCGAAGTAAATGCATTTGCTACTGGTCCTTCAAAAAAACGCTCGCTCGTTGCTGTTTCTGCAGGACTGCTGAACTCAATGGATGATACTGCTGTTGAAGGCGTTATTGCCCACGAGATTGCTCACGTTTCTAACGGAGACATGGTTACGATGACGTTACTGCAAGGTGTTGTAAATACATTTGTTGTTTTCTTCTCAAGAATCGCAGCAATTCTTGTATCGCGCTTAGTGCGTTCTGAAATGCAATTTGTTGTTCGTTTTGCTTCAATTATTGTTTTCCAAATTTTATTCTCTATTCTTGGAAGTCTTGTTGTTATGGCGTACTCACGTCATCGGGAATTCCATGCTGACCGGGGAGGCGCTGATTTAGCAGGCCGTGATAAAATGGCACATGCCCTTCGTTCTTTAAAAGCACATGTGAATCGTGCTAATGCAAAAGACGGGACTGACGATTCTGCAATACAAACAATGAAAATTAACGGGAAGACAGGATTTTCAAAGCTCTTCTCTTCTCACCCTGACTTAGATGAAAGAATTGCACGTTTAGAAGAGCGTTAAAAGATAAACAGCAGCTGTCCTATTAAATAGGGCAGCTGTTTTTGAATTATTTATTGAAATCAACTTAAAATCCCAGCTCATTATGCTGATTTCATAGATGATTGCGCTAAAATGAGTGTGTATTGCGCCAATTCTTATCATGATTGCGCGAAAACGAGCATGCATTGCGCCGATTTATGATGATTGCGCGAAAACGAGCATGCATTGCGCCATTTTGATCAATGATTGCGCGAACACCATAATTCGTGAATAATTAATAAGTGCTGGCAGGCAAACTATAGTATGATAAGTACTTACAGAAATTTTTCCCAACCAGCACAATTTGGTACGCACCAAAAATGGGAAGACATACTGTATAGATTTATAATCCATTACATAAAGAGGTTTTAATATATGACTACTGTAAGCTTTAAAGACTATAAACTAAGTGAAGAAATTACACGGGCATTAGGGGATTTAAATTATGATACTCCTACAGAAGTACAGCGGAAAGTCATTCCTTTATCTTTAGAAAAGAAGGATCTTGTAGTAAAGTCACAAACGGGCAGTGGAAAAACAGCATCCTTTGCTATCCCTATTTGTGAATTAACAGATTGGGAAGAAAACAAACCACAGGCGTTAATCCTTACCCCAACCCGTGAGCTTGCTGACCAGGTAAAAGAAGACTTCACCAATATCGGCAGATACAAACGAATTAAAGCGTCTGCTATATACGGTAAACAGCCTTTTGACAGACAGAAATTAGAGCTGAAGCAAAAAACACATGTTGTCGTCGGGACTCCAGGCAGAGTGCTCGATCACATTGGAAAAGGAACTTTATTTTTAGACCAAATAAAATATCTGATTATTGATGAAGCTGATGAGATGTTAAATATGGGCTTCATTAGCCAGGTAGAAGCAATTATTCAAGAGCTCCCAAAAGACAGAGTCACTTCCGTTTACTCGGCCACTATTCCAAGCGATGTGGAAACACTTTGTCATAAATATATGAAGGAACCCATTGAAATCCAGATTACAGGTACAGGAATCACCACAGATAAAATTGAACATTCCCTCATTGAAGTGCAGCAGGACAATAAAGATGACCTCCTGAAAGATATTGCAGTCTTTGAAAATCCAGACAGCTGTATCATTTTTTGTGCTACACAAGTTAATG
>SKYL01000037.1 GCA_007127935.1 Halorhodospira sp.
GCTGCGGCGGATGATCTCCACGGCGCTCCTGTTGGGGGCGGCCGTGGGGCTTGGTGGTGGCGCCGTCGGCCAACCGCCGGCGGACCTCTCCGAAGAGGCACAGGCCGGTTGGTACGTTCTACGGGCCGGGGCGTGCGTCGCCTGCCACACCGCGGAGTACAACGGCGCCCCTTTTCTCGGCGGCGGGCGCGCCATCGAGACGCCTTTCGGCACCTTCTACGGGCCGAACATCACCCCCGATCCACGATACGGTATCGGCCAGTGGGAAAAGGAGGATCTGCGGCGCGCCCTGACCCAGGGAGTCGACCCGGACGGCCGGCACTACTACCCGGTCTTCCCGTACACCGCGTACACCCGGATGACCGACGATGACATCGACGCCCTATGGGCTTACCTCCAGACGGTGCCCGCAACGGCCAAACCCAACTACCGGCACGAGGTCCGCTGGCCGCTGACCCACCGCTCCCTGCTCATGGGGTGGAAGGCGCTGCACTTCCGGCCCGGCGCCTTCGAGCCTGACCCGGAGCGATCCGCCTCATGGAACCGGGGCGCCTATTTGGTGCACGCCCTGGGCCACTGCGCCGAGTGCCACACGCCGCGCACCCGCCTGGGTGGACTGGACCCGGAGCGCGCCTTCGCGGGTAACCCGGACGTACCGGAGGACCCCTGGCCGCCCAACATCACCCCCCATCCGGAGGCGGGCATCGGCCAGTGGCGGGAGCGCCACCTGATCCGCTACCTCGGTTTCGGGGTAACCCCCGACGGTGACTTTGCTGGAGGCTCCATGGCCGATTTCATCGAGACCAGCTCCCGCCACCTCACCGAAGAGGACCTGCGGGCCATCGCCGAGTACATCCTGTCGCTGGAGCCCAGCCCTTAGGGAAGCGCTGAACAATCCGACATTGCGAGCGCCCCCGTCATTGCGAGCGTAGCGAAGCAATCTCCACCACTTGGGCATCAACCCATGGAGGTTGCTTCGCTACGCTCGCAATGACGAGCTTGCTCAGCGTCTCATTAGCGGGTGGCTAGAAGCGAAGTCCGTCCAAGGTCACGCCCAGGTAGTAGACCTCCTCCGCATCGGGATGGAACTCTTTGCCATAGGTGAAGCTGAGCATCAAGAGATCGTCCATCAACCGCAACCGGAGCCCCGCCTGCCCAAACCCCTCATACTCCTCGTCGGAGTTATCGATAGCCGCCAGAACAAACTCCCAACGCCGCCCAATATCCCGCTCCACGGCAACGCCCCATAGGCTCTCTGTCTCATCGATCACTTGATCGTGCTCAGCACCCACATTGAGGTGCATCCGGCCGCGTTTCCCAAGTTGCACCGACAAAGGAAGCCGGAGAACAACCTTCTCTTGTTCACGATCAGTGATGTTGTAGTCCGCGCCCAACAAGACCCCGAATCCGTAACCGTGCCGATGCATCTGGCGGAACAGGTGTTTTCCCTCCACGTAGAACGTCGAGCGGGACGACGCTTCCGGAAACTCTGCCCGGGTCCCTTCACTGCCCAGATCCAAGGTGTACTGGCGCGGGGCATTCCGGCGGAAGGTCAAACTCCCGAACGTCCCCTGACTCTTGACGTCGTTGCGCCGCTCCTCCTGCCAAAAGGCGAGTTCCCCGCTGCGCGGCTCCACCAGTTCGGCGGGCTTCACCACGTAGTGCCCGCCGGCCCCCACCGGAGTGGCGGAGAACACCGCGGCGGCCACCAGAGACGTTCCGACTACTCGACGCACCAACATGCACCCTCCCAAAGATTCATTCGTTACGACGGGACACCCCTTCACCATCCCGTACGGCAACAGTGTAACGCCAGCACGTACCCCGCCCAGACCGCCAGCAGGGAGGCCACCAAGACGCCGCCTAAGGCGCCGCCCGCGGCGACCCACACGACCATGACCGCCTGTTCTGGCATAATGCGGCGCTCCATTTTTCATGGCTGCCGAACAATCCCATGGCCCGTCGTATCCTCGTCACCAGCGCCCTGCCCTACGCCAACGGCCCGATCCACCTGGGCCACTTGGTGGAGTACATCCAGACCGACATCTGGGCGCGCTTCCAGCGCCTGCGCGGCCACGAATGCTACTACGTCTGCGCCGACGACGCCCACGGCACACCGATCATGCTCAAGGCGCGGGAGCGCGGCATCCGCCCCGAGGATCTGATCGAGGAGATGGGGCGGGCCCACCAGCGGGACTTCGCCGACTTCCTGGTCGAGTTCGACTGCTACCACTCCACCCACTCGGAGGAGAACCGGCACTTCGCCGAATTGATCTATCAGCGGCTCGATGCCGGAGGACACATCGAGCGGCGCACCATTTCCCAACTCTACGATCCCAAAGAGGGGATGTTCCTGCCCGATCGCTACATCAAAGGGACCTGCCCGCGCTGCGGCGCCGCCGATCAGTACGGTGATTCGTGCGAGGTCTGCAGCGCCACCTACACCCCGGCCGACCTCGCCGACCCGGTCTCGGTGGTCTCCGGCGAGACCCCGGAACTCCGGGAGTCGGAGCACTACTTTTTCCGCCTGCAGGACTTCGAGACCCTGCTGCGGGAGTGGGCCACCTCCGGACGGCTCCAGGAGGAAGTGGCCAACAAGCTCAACGAGTGGTTCCGGGAGGGGCTGCGCGACTGGGACATCTCCCGGGATGCGCCGTACTTCGGCTTCCGCATCCCCGGCACCGAGGACAAGTACTTCTACGTCTGGCTCGACGCCCCCATCGGCTACATGGCGAGCTTCCAGCGCCTGTGCCGGGAGCGGGGCATCGACTTCGACGCCTTTTGGGCCGCCGGCAGAGAAGAGGGAACGGAGCTGTACCACTTCATCGGCAAGGACATCGCCTACTTCCACACCCTGTTCTGGCCGGCCATGCTCCACGGCGCCTCGTTCCGCATGCCCAGCGCCGTCTTCTGCCACGGTTTCCTGACCGTGGACGGACAGAAGATGTCGAAGTCCCGGGGCACCTTCATCACCGCCCGCAGCTACCTCGACCAACTGGACCCGGAGTACCTGCGGTACTACTTTGCCGCCAAGCTCGGCCCCGCCGTCGAAGACATCGACCTCTCCCTGGACGACTTCGTCCAGCGGGTCAACAGCGACGTGGTGGGGAAGCTGGTGAACATCGCCAGCCGTTGCGCCAGCTTCATCCACAAGCTCTTCGACGGGCGCCTCGCCGCCGGGCTCTCGGCGCCGGAGCTGTACCGGGAGTTCACCGCCCAGGCCGAACGCATCGCCGACCTGTACGAGCGGCGCGAGTTCGCCCGCGCCATGCGGGAGATCATGAACCTCGCCGACCAGGCGAATCAGTACATCGACGCCGAGAAACCGTGGCAACTGGCCAAGGACCCGGAGCAGGCCGACGCGGTACAGAAGATCTGTACCCTTGGCCTCAACCTCTTCCGCGTCCTGGCGGTCTACGTCAAGCCGGTACTCCCGGCCCTGGCCGCCGACACGGAAGCGTTCCTCGACCTGCCGGCACAGTCTTGGTCCGATCTCCAGACCCCCTTACTGGACCGGTCCATCAACCCCTTCAATCCATTGAAGACGCGCATCGACCCGAAACAAGTGGAGGCCATGGTGAACGCATCCAAGGAAACCCTGGGTGGTGAACCCACCACCGGAGTTGGCACGGGAAGGCTGGCGGAAGACCCTATCGGTCCCGAGATCACCATCGACGACTTCGCCAAACTCGACCTACGGGTGGCCCGGGTCCAGGTCGCCGAAGCGGTGGAGGGCGCCGACAAGCTCCTGCGCCTGGAGCTGGACCTGGGCGGGGAGACCCGCCAAGTCTTCGCCGGAGTCAGCCAAGCGTATACCCCCGAACAACTGATCGGCCGCTTGGTGGTCTGCGTGGCCAACCTGAAGCCCCGCAAGATGCGCTTCGGCCTCTCCGAGGGGATGATCCTGTGCGCCGGCCCCGGCGGCAAAGAGCTTTGGGTCGTCAGCCCGGAACCGGGCGCCGAGCCCGGGATGCGCGTGAAGTAACCACCATCAGCGCCCGTTAATTTGAAGTTAACGACTTTTAATGCGTCGTAATACTTTCACGGGCAACAATCAATTACGATGGAATCTATCCCGCCGCCAACCCCCCAGCGGTAATGCAAAGCCATGCGGCCGGAGCGCCGTACCGACGGAGCCACACAGGAGCCAGGCACGATGCTGCTTGCCAACCTCCCCTTGCGCACCAAGTTGAGCGCGGCCTTCGGGGCGATCATCGTACTGATGGGGATCACCGCCCTAGCCGCCCACGCGGCTCTGCAACGGGCCACGGAACACAATGAGCAAGCCATGGCGACCATGGACCAGGCCATGCTGGTGGTTCAGCGGGAGGTCGATCACCTCAACTGGACCAACCAGTTGGCTGGCAGCTTCCTTGCCCGCGCCCGCTTTGCGGGACAGCTCGACTACACCCAATGCGCCTTCGGGCAGTGGTTCTACACCTTCCGCGACTCGCAACACTACGCTTCGGCCAGTGAATCCTTCCGCACCGCCTTTGACGCCATGGAGGGGCCGCACACCCAACTCCACCAGTCCGCGGTGGACATCGTCGAACTTCAGCGCCAAGGCAACCACGGGGCCGCCGAAGGGATCTATCATCAGCGTACCGTCACCATCCTCGACAACCTCCGGGGCAGGCTACACGCCTTCCAGGAACTGCTGGAAACAGAGCGGCTGGCCTTGCTCGAACAGGCCCGGACCCAGAGCGCCTGGGCCATGCGCACCATCATTGGCAGCCTGATGGTGGCCGCCGTTGCCGCGATCTTTCTGGCCGTGGTGACATCCCGTCATATCGTTCGGCGCCTCGGTGACACCGTGAACAGTCTCGATGAGATCGCCGAGGGCGACGGCGACCTGACCCGGCGACTGGACGCCGACGGACGGGATGAGATCAGCCAACTGGCGGCGGCCTACAACCGTTTTGTGGAAAAGGTCCACCAGATGGTCAAGCAAGTGGCCGACTCCGCCGGGCAGATCGCCACGGCCACCGAGCAACTGGCCACCACCGCCGAGGAGGATCGCCAGGGCGTCGCCCACCAACGGGACCAGACCTCGCACGTGGCCACCGCGATGAATCAGATGCGCGCCTCCATCCAAGAGATCGCCCGGGCCGCCCAGGAGGTGGCCGACACGGCCCGCGGCACCTCCCGAGAGGCCCAGGAGGGCAAGCGGCGCATCGGTCACGCCACCGGCGCCATGGACGCCCTGGCGGAGAACGTCCGCCGCTCATCAGAGACCATCCGCCAGCTTGATGAACAGAGCACCAATATCGGTCGCGTCCTGGAGGTCATCCGGGGCATCGCCGACCAGACCAACCTGCTGGCGCTCAACGCCGCCATCGAGGCAGCCCGGGCCGGCGACACCGGGCGCGGCTTCGCCGTGGTGGCCGAGGAAGTGCGCACCCTGGCCCAGCGGACCCAGGACTCCATCGGTGAGATTCACGAGATGGTGGAGGGCATCCAGGGCGGCACCCAGCGGGCGGTGGAAGCCATGGACGACAACCAAGAGTACGCCGAAAAGACCGTCGAGGAAGCCGCCGGCGCCCGCTCCACCCTGGACGAGATCACCGCCATGGTCGATCGCATCGACGAGATGACCACCCAGGTGGCCAGCGCCGTGGAGGAGCAATCACAGACGGCCAATGAGATCAACTACAATGTCAATAATATTAACGACATCGCCGAACAGACCGGACGCTCGGTGGAGGAGACGGCCACGGTGAGCGATCAACTGGCCCGCCTAGCCGGCGAACTTCAGGTGTTGGTGGGCCGCTTCCGGGTCTGATGCACCCCTCCCTGCGGCCGTTGGTCGCGGCTTGACCTGAGTCAAGGCGAATCACCGCCGTCGTTGCTCCTAATGGTGCATCACGGAATTGCACACCGACCGACGAGCCATGACCACAAGGATCCTATTGGTCGATGATCACCCGCTGGTGCGCACCGGCGTCAGCCAGTTACTGGAGGATGAGGACGACCTGCTGCTGGTCGGCGACGCCGGCAGCGGCCATGAAGCCTTGGAACTGGCGAGAACCACCCACCCCGACCTGATTCTGCTCGACTTGAACATGGCCGGCATGTCCGGCGTCGAGACGCTGAAGGCGCTGCACGCCGCCGGTATCACCGCACGGGTGGTGGTACTGACCGTCTCCGACAACCGCGACGACCTGGTCGCGGCGCTGCGCGCCGGCGCCGACGGCTACCTACTGAAGGATATGGAACCCGAGGCGCTGATCAACGCCCTGCGGCGCGCCAGCCGCGGTGAAACCGTGCTGGCCGAGCAACTCACCTCGGTGCTGGCGGAGGCGCTGTCCAGCGGCCGGGACGTGGACGCCGCCATCATGGAGCAGCTGACGGCCCGGGAGACCCTGATCCTGCGCCACATCTCCCAAGGGCTATCCAACAAGATGATCGCCCGCAAGCTGGGGGTCGCCGAAGGGACGGTGAAGGTCCACGTCAAAGGCATCCTGCGCAAGCTCCACCTCCGCTCCCGAGTGGAGGCCGCGGTCTGGGCCGTGGAACACGGCCTGCGCTGACCGCTAGGACGCCAACAAGTCCCGCACCGCATGGGGCATGAAGACCATGCGAATACGTGTCCCCCCTTCGGGGCGGGGGACCACTTCCAGCGACCCGTCGAGGCTGTTGGCCCGCTCCTCCATGATCGCGATGCCGTGGTGGCTCCGCTCCACGTCCGGGGCCTGCGGCCCGCGGCCGTTATCATCCACCGTCACCTCGACGCTGCCGTCCTCCCGCTCCCGCAGCCGCACGTCCGCCTCCTCGGCCCCGGCGTGCTGCACCACATTGGAGAGCGCCTCCCGGACCACCTGCAAGACATGGATCTCCTCATTGGAGGAGAGCGGCCGGTGGGTGGGCTGGTAGTCGAGGTCGATCCGCAGCCCGCCCCGGCGGGAGAACTCCTGAACGGTACTGCGTAGCGCCGGCTCCAACCCCGGCTCCTCGATCTTCAACCGGAACGTGGTCAACAGCTCCCGCAGTTGGCGGTAGGCGGTGTTCAACCCGTCCCGCAACTCCTCGATCACATCCTCCACCCGCCGGTGGGCCGAGGCGCCGTGGCGGATGGAGCGATCGAGGCGGGTCACCTGAATCTTCAAATAGGAAAGCGACTGGGCCAAGCTGTCGTGAAGTTCCCGCGCGATAACGGCGCGCTCCTCCATCAGCGCCAAACGGCGGTGCTGTTCCGCCTGCCGCGCCAGGCTGCAGGTGGAGGCGATATGCCCGGCCACCGTCTCCACCAGTTGCTCCTGCCAACTTCCGGACAGGTGCGGCGGCGGGTGCTCCACCAGCAGCACACCGTACTGCTGGCGTTTTTCCACCAACGGGAAGCGCAGCAGATCGACCTCCGGCGGCGGGCTGGAGGAGGGAACAAAGCCGGTCAGGCACAACTCGCAATCGGGATAACGGCAAAAGCCGGGGCGGCTGTCCGCCGCGGTGCTGAATACTTGGTAAGCCTGGTGGCTACCCGGGTTGCTGAGGCAGAGCGTCAATGGCCCCAACCCCGTCACCTCTTCCAACGGCCGCAAGACGGCGCGCAGATCCGTGTGCTCGATGGTCTCCGGATTGACGTCGCGGGCCATGTCGTAGAGCAGTTGCAACGCCCGGTTGCTGCGCCGCAATTCAGTGGTCTTGTCCTGAACCTGATATTCCAAGGAGGCATGGAGCCGGGCCAGGTTCTCCGACATCAGATTGAAACTGCGAGAAAGCGTACCCAATTCGTCGGCCCCCTCGTAGCGCGCCCGTGCGGAGAGATCCCCTTGGCGCGCCCGACCCGCCACCCGGCCCAGATCGCGCAGCGGCATCACCACCCGGGTGTGCAACTGGTACATGGCCACCAACGCCAACAGCATGGTGGCCATGATGGCGATTCCCTGGATCAAACGCAGCAACTGGATCTTCGACTCCGCCTCCTCCTCCAGGAGGTTCACCATCTCGTAGATGTCATCCACGAACCGGTGGACCTTGTCGAGGAAGAGATCCTGCTGGGCCTCCGTGGGCGATCCGTCCCCCACCTTGAGCAAGAGTTGGCTCAAGCGGCTCTCCCACTGCTCAACGATCCCCTCGTAGCTGCGCCTGAGCGAATGATTCGGATCGCGCGGAATGGGGCCGGTCAGCTCTCTGCTGTAGAGCCTCTGTTCGAAGTCCCGCGCCTCCTCCTCGACGGTGCGCATGCGCGCCGCCCGCTCCTCGTCGGCAGAAATCCGAGTGGCAATACGAAATGATTGCATACGCAGGGAGCCGGCCACGTTCAACGCGGCGGCGTCGCCCTGAGCCGTATCGGTGATGACCACGGAAGCACCCATACCGACTAATGCCGATAGGATCACCGCGCCCAGAGTCATCCCGGTACGGGCCACCACAGACCGTTCAAATAACCGTCTCAAAACTGACCCTCCAACTCCGGTATCCACCCTGAACCAGGGGGTAATCCAAAATCCCTTCACATCGACCCGAATTACCCACCCCTTTGTCTATATCACCACTTAATAACCATCTATAATACAACAGTTTAACGAAAACAGTAGGAAATACCTCTTTGGAGGTACTTTTTCGGCTCCACCCCCAATTTGACGGCCGTGGTCTTTCGCCACATCTTGATGATCGTCAAGTCACCTTCAGTCCGGCTACTGCTGTTATTGAATCGTAATTTACGGACAGGCCTGTATTGGATCCCTGGAAAATACTCCATTTATTTACCACAAATTGGGGGTTCTGCATTGGGTTCGACCATCACCAGGGCGCAATTACTCCGAGGTGACCTGAGCGGCCGGCGCCGCCCGGTCCGTCCGCCGTGGTCGAGCGGCGAGTCGCACTTCACCGACCACTGTACCCGGTGCGGGAAGTGCGTGAGCGCCTGCCCCGAGGCAATTTTGCGGCGGGGAAACGGAGGGTTCCCCACCATCGACTTCCAATCCGGGATGTGCACCTTCTGCGGCGATTGCGCCTCCGTCTGCCCGGAGCCGGCGCTCTCGTTCCACGGCACCCCCGGCCACGCCCCATGGGACCTGAAGGCCGCCGTATCGGACGACGCGTGCCTGGCCCGACAGGGCATCACCTGCCGCACCTGCGGCGAACAGTGCGAACACGGAGCGATCCGATTCCGGCCGTGTCTCGGGGGCATGGCCGAGATCGTTGTGGACGCCTCGACCTGCAACGGATGCGGGGCTTGCGTCCACCCCTGCCCCACCGAGGCGGTGGTGGTCCAACCGCCCGCCACCCCCCGGATAGAAGCGACAGAAGAGAGGATAAGCGCGTGAATATCTGCGGAATTCTGGTACATACGCGCCCCGAAAACACCCCGTCGGTCCGGGAACGCCTGGAGACCATGGATGGGGTCGAGGTGCATGCCGCCACGGACAACGGGCGCCTAGTCGTCACCGTGGAGGCGGACGACGACGGCACAGGGGCGGATTACTTGTTCTCCATCAACGGCGTAGAGGGCGTGATCACCACGTCTCTCGTCTATCACTACCGCGATCCCATCGAGGAGGAAGGGTGTCATGGAACTCAATCGGCGTGAATTCATAAAGACCAGTGCCATCGCCGCCACCGCCACCGCGGCGGGCGTTACCGTCCCCGGCGTCCAGCAGGCCCTGGCCCAGGGCAGCGACGACATTCGCTGGGACAAGGCGGCCTGCCGGTATTGCGGCAACGGCTGTGGTGAATTGGTGGGCACCCGAAACGGCCATATCGTGGCCGTCCAGGGCGACCCGGACTCCCCGGTCAACCGGGGCCTCAACTGCATCAAGGGTTACTTCCTGGCCAAAATCCCCTACGGCCGGGACCGGCTGACCCAGCCTCTGCTGCGCAAGACGAACGGCGTCTTCGACAAGAACGGCACCTTCGAGCCGGTCTCTTGGGACGAGGCCTTCGACATCATGGAGGAGAAGTGGAAGGCGGCCCTGGCCGAGAAAGGCCCGCGGGGCGTCGGCATGTTCGCCTCGGGCCAGTGGACGGTGTGGGAGGGCTACGCGGCCTCCAAGTTCATGAAGGCCGGCCTGCGCTCCAACAACATTGACCCCAACGCCCGCCACTGCATGGCGTCGGCGGTGGTCGGCTTCATGCGCGCCTTCGGCTCCGACGAGCCCATGGGCGTCTACGACGATCTGGAGCATGCGGACACCTTCGTCCTATGGGGCTCCAACATGGCGGAGATGCACCCGATCCTCTGGTCCCGCCTCTCCGACACGCGTCTGACCAAGCCCGGCTGCAAAGTGATGGTGCTTTCCACTTACCGCCACCGGAGCTTCGAGTTGGCCGACGAGGGGATGATCTTCGAGCCCCAAAGCGATCTGGCCATCCTCAACTACATCGCCAACTACATCATCGAAAACGATGCGGTGAACTGGGACTTCGTCAACCAGCACGTCAACTTCACCGTCACCGATACCGACATCGGCTACGGTCTGCGACCGGACCATCCGCTGGAGAAGAAGGCCAAGAACCCGGGCTCGGGCAAAATGACTCCGGTCAGCTTTGACGAGTACGCCGCGGCGGTCAAGAAGTACGACCTGGATTACACCTCCAAGCTCTCCGGCGTGCCCAAGGACCAACTGCGCAAGCTCGCCCAGGAGTTCGCCGACCCCAACCGCAAGGTCATGTCGCTGTGGACCATGGGCGTCAATCAGCACACCCGCGGCTCTTGGGTCAACGGACTGATCTACAACGTCCACCTGCTTACCGGCAAGATCTCCGAGCCGGGCAACAGCCCCTTCTCCCTCACCGGTCAGCCGTCGGCGTGCGGCACCGCCCGGGAGGTCGGCACCTTCGCCCATCGCCTGCCCGCCGACATGGTGGTCATGAACAAGGACCACCGCGACTTCGCCGAGAAGGTCTGGGATCTGCCCTCGGGCACGGTGCCCGATTGGGTCGGCTACCACGCTGTGCTCCAGAGCCGGATGCTCAAGGACGGCGAGTTGAAGTGCTACTGGACCCTGTGCACCAACAACATGCAGGCCGGCCCCAACGTCAACGATGAGATGCTGCCCGGCTGGCGGAACCCCGAGACCTTCATCGTCGTCTCCGACGCCTACCCCACCGCCAGCGCCATGGCCGCCGATCTGGTTCTGCCCGCCGCCATGTGGGTGGAAAAAGAAGGCGGCTACGGCAACGCCGAGCGGCGGATGCAGTTCTGGCGCCAGCAGGTGAAGGCGCCGGGCGAAGCCCGCTCCGACCTCTGGCAGGTGGTGGAGTTCTCCAAGCGCTTCAAGACCGAGGAGGTCTGGCCCGAAGAGTTGCTCAGCCAACGGCCCGACCTCAAGGGCAAGACCCTCTTCGACGTCCTCTTCGCCAACGAGGCGATCCGCCGGCACGGCCCGGAGAAGATCACCGATATGGCGGGCAATGAGTACGAGAACGACGAGCAGGACTACTACGGCTTCTATCTCCAGAAGGGCCTGTTCAACGAGTACCGGCGGTTCAGCACCGAAGGGCCGAAGATCGGCCACGAGCTGGGTGAGTTCGAGCGTTACCACCAGGTGCGGGGCATGCGCTGGCCGGTGATCGACGGCAAGGAGACCCTGTGGCGGTACCGTGAAGGGTACGACCCCCACGTCCCCGCCGGCGCCGGCGTCAAGTTCTATGGGCGCCCCGACGGCAAGGCCAACGTCATCTTTGCGCCGTACGAGCCGCCGGCCGAGGCCCCGGACGCCGAGTACGATCTGTGGCTCTGCACCGGCCGCGTCCTGGAGCACTGGCACACCGGTACCATGACCCGCCGCGTGCCGGAGCTCCACCGGGCCTACCCGCAAGCGCTCCTCTACATGAATGAGCGCGACGCCCGAGCCCGTAACCTGCGGCGGGGCATGCCCGCCAAGGTGGCCACCCGGCGCGGCGAGGTCACCGCCACGGTGGAGACCCGGGGCCGCAACACCATGCCCGAAGGGTCGGTCTTCATCGCCTTCTTCGACGAAGGACGGCTGGTGAACCGGCTGACCCTGGACGCCACCTGCCCGCTCTCTCGCGAAACGGACTTCAAGAAGAACGCGTGCAAGGTGGCCCGAGCGTAACGGGCGGGGGAGACATAGACCATCATGTCCACGATCGACCACAACGAGCCCACGCCTTCTCACACCGGTCC
>SKYL01000309.1 GCA_007127935.1 Halorhodospira sp.
CCGTAAGACTCCGAGAGCACCTTCGTCAACGCCGCCGTCAACGTCGTCTTCCCATGGTCCACGTGACCAATGGTCCCCACATTTACGTGCGGCTTCTTACGCTCGAACTTCTCCTTGGACATCGAGATGTTCTCCTCAATTCTCAGGCTCTATCGCCGGGCCTTGATGACTGTCTTCGCGTCGCTATCTTCTGGAGCCCATAACCGGACTCGAACCGGTGACCTCTTCCTTACCAAGGAAGTGCTCTACCTGCTGAGCTATATGGGCCAATCAAATCGATCCATCTCAACGTTGAGCGGCATGGCTGGAGCGGGTGATGGGAATCGAACCCACATCATCAGCTTGGAAGGCTGAGGTTCTACCATTGAACTACACCCGCGGATGAAACCTCGCTGCCGTCCTGTGCCGCTCGAAACGCTTCACCTACTCGATCATCTGGTGGAGGGGGTAGGATTCGAACCTACGAAGGCTGAGCCAGCAGATTTACAGTCTGCCCCCTTTGGCCGCTCGGGAACCCCTCCCAACGTAGGACGCGGTATTCTGAGCATCCGTGCTCACCCTGTCAAGGACCCGTCTACCCTATCCGGTCATTCGCTGAGCGATCTCGAAGGCGATCACGGCCAAGGGAAGGAAGATCATGAAGAAGACAATGGTGCGGTATCCCTCGAAGGGCCGACCGCGCATGCGCTCCAGGGTCCGGAGGATCCAGTCGGAGCCGACGTAGATCACGACGAGGATCAGACCCATAAGAAGGACTTCGGCCATGGTTACACCTTGAGTTGTTCTTAGTTGTTCGCCGACTGTTGCCCCGGTGCGGATACGACGTCGCCGTTCCGCCCTCGCCGCACCGAAAGCAAGACGATCACAAGATAAAGCACGCCCCCGATCACCGCCACTAAGCCACCCATGCCCATCACCGCCATGCCGAGAATCTCGGCGACTCCCTCGAGCCCCTGATCGGCGCCGGCGGTCTTCCGTTGAACGCCGTGTCCTCCCGACCACGCCAATCCAAGTACATGCACCAACTGCCCAATGCCGTAGACGTATGGCTGGACGGTCACCAGCCGGGCCGACGGCAAACGGTACCCGAGGGCGGGCAACAGGTGGTAGGTCAACCCCATGAACGCCAACGTCACCGCGGTGATGCTGCCGTGGTAGTGGGCGGGGATGATCACGTTGCTCTCGGTGATCATAAAACCGAGGATACCGCCGACACCGAACAGGGCGACGGACAGGCCCAGCGCCGCCAGCAGGGAGTGCCGCGGCGCCATCGTGGCCGGCGCGCCGCCCGCGCCACGCAACAAAGCGATGACCAACGCCAACCCGAGCGGTAACGCCGCCAACCCACCGCCATAGATCATCATGGCCGTCATCGACTGACGGTACTGATAGGTCACCACTTCATGGGCCAGATGGATCAACGGCGTGGCAAACGCCGGGAGCAACCCCAGCAACAACAACCCAATGACCAGACGCGGGGTCATCGGCACGCGCAGTCCGGCCACGCCGGCCAACCACAACCAGGCGATCAGCATTAACTGGGTGAAAGTGATCTGGATGACGTGGCCACCACCCCAGAACAGCGCCTCATAGTAGGCCGCCGCTCCGAGGTCACGAGGGAGATCCAAAAAGGTCCAGGCCAGCGACACCAGCGCCAGGGCACTGGCGACCAGCGCGGTATGCCCGCCAAAACGCAACGCCGCGGCGCCATCCCACCGCCGCCCCAGCGGTTCCGCGGCGGCGCAGCCGTAAACCGTCAACGCGGCGAATCCGAGGCCGAAAAGGAAGAGACCGGTCAGAAAGACCGGGGCATCCAGGACCGGCACATAGTTATTCATGATGGCTGGTCCGGCGCCGACAAACGGTGAGGCCGTGATGACCAACGTCCCCAACACTGCCAACCCCCATCCCGCCCACGCAACCGGTAGCGCTTGATCACTACTGGTAACGCTCCAGAAAACCCCGGCGAAGGCCAGAAGCCAAACCAGAACGGAGAGGTCCACATGGACCACCAGCGCCACCTGGAAAAAGTCGACCCAGGGGAAGACGTCGCCGATATACGGCATTCTGGACAGCACGATGAGGACCGCGAAGAGCCCCGACAAGATCAAGGCCGCCACGGCCAACATCAGCCATGCGTTGCACAGCCGACCCCGCCCGGAGCGGGGAACCGGCAGTTGATACAGTGGGTAGGAATTCATCCGTTGCCTGCTACCGCTCCTCGCCCTTACCGGACATCCGCGGCTTCTAGATCCACATTCCGCAGCACGAAGCCGCCCGCCTGGGCACTGAAATCGATCACCAGCGACTGGCCGCCCTGAAGGGTCACTTCCTTCTTCTGGACGTAGTTGAACTCGTCCGTCTCCACCTGATCCCGCATCTTCATTGTCAAATAGTGGCGGCCTTCCGGCACCGTCACCGCGTGGTAGACGTACGAACGGCCATCCCGGTGCAGCCCCGTGGGCGCGATCGTATCACCGTAGATCATCTCCCCGTCCAGCCAGATCTCCACCGTGATCGGGACGCGTCCACGCGGACACTTCTCTTCCACCCGCATATTCGGCGGCAATGCAGCCTTCTCTTCTTCCGTCAGCGGCCGGCACTCCCCCTCCCGCTCGCCGAGGTGGGCAAAGGTGACGGTCACACGGGCATGATCCGAGGGCACGAATGTATGGACCGGTGATGTAGAGAGGTAGGCCACCACGGCCACAAAGGCCAAATAGAAGATCGCCTGTCCACCGTAACGCACGAGATTACCGCTGTTCATCGTCGGCCTCCTGGGCGGTTCCGCCCACGCCTTCACTCCCCGACGCCTCGGCGGGGCGGCCCTTCAGGTCTTCCGCCAAGGCGTCGAACTCACGTAAGACCTTGTTACGACCTGGGAGCTTCGTCCACAAGGTACGGATGCGGGCACGATCGGCACGCCCACTCAGATATGGTGGGCGTTTCTTTTGGATTCGCTCATCCGTCCACAGGTTCCCCAGGCGGAACTGGCAATCCGCGCAGTCACAGCCGGTGACCAACACGCCGTCCGCTCCGAGGCCGCGCAACGCGTAATCCATCGCGGAGGGCGGCATCATCCCTGCGCACGGCAGACGTACCGGCGCCGCGTTGGGACGATCGATCTCGGTGACGTCCACCGAGTACTCGCAGCCGACCACGAGAATCTTCTGCTCCTGACCCTCCAGCCGGCGCAGCGCCTCATCGATATCCTGCTTCATTTTCTCCATCGGCCCCTGGGGCATCTCAATGCCGGAGACCAAGGGCGAGGCGTTGCGGAACGGGGAAGACGACGGACACGAGCCCGTGCAAATCCCACAACTCGCACATAGCGTCGGATTGACCTTAGCTTCCTTCGGGAACCGCCTTCCGTCGCTGCGTGTAACCATATCGATGGCCCCGTACGGGCAGTCATCGGCACAGAAGGTGCAGCCGGTACAGTTCTCCAGGATCACCTCGGCCACCGGCTCCCTGCGCTGCGGCGGCAACCACGGCAAGGAGGCCATGAAGAGGGTCAGCCCGATCAACGCCCCCCACAGGACAAACGGTCCGGTGTAGTCCAATATCGGATAGATCGGAAGGTAGAACCAATCGATACTCAACTGCGTCGGCACCACGCTGAGATCGGCCGGACCCTGGCTCTCCGCAGGGCGGAGCACGGACAGCACCATCAGGGCGGTGAAGGTTCCGATCATCAGCGGACGCGGCGGATTGATCTTCGGGCGAATGATCCGCAGCAAGTGGAACCACAGGCCGAGCACCAGAATGATGGGTAGGCCCACCAGATGGATGAAGGCCATCAACGTGAAGAAGCGTTCGCTGACCAACTCCTCAATGACGAAGTTTCGGGCCATCGGATCGGTAAAGACCGGGAGCACATCGAGCAACTCGGCGGTGTTGAGGGCGATGTACTGTGCCAGCTTGTCCCACACCAGCCAGTAGCCGGTGATACCGAAGATGTAGACCATCCACAGCAACGGCACCCCGGTGAACCACGAATACCAGCGGAACCCGCGGTTTCGATCACGCAGGAACTCACGGGAAAGGTGAAGAATCATGGTGATCACCGCCGCATCGGAGGCGTACCGATGCAGGCTGCGCATCACGCCCGCGTGCCACCAATGATCGTAGGTGATCCGTTCCAGGGAGTCGTAGGCCCCGGAGAGGCTCGTCTCATAGAAGGCGAACAGGTAGAGACCGCTGATGAGCACGACCCAGAAGAAGAAGATGGTCAGAGCACCCAGGTGGTGCAACGGGTTGTTCTGGCCGCCGAAGACGGCGGTAAAACCGTCCTCGATGTGCTGGATAAAATGGTTGATCCGCCTGCGTACCGTAAGCGCCACTGCTGCCACCCCGCTGTACTACCCGATCACTGGGACTGTCACCGTAAAGCAATATCGCGAATACATCTTTGTTACTGATCAAAGATTACTATGTTCCGGGCCGTTTTCTTCGGAAGATCTCCCGCAATAAGAAGACGATCGTGCCACTGATGATGATCGCGCCGATAAAGATCCCGGCGAACAGTGAGTAATCAAAGTAATAACGGTCCGCCTTCGGGTCATACACCGTACAGAAGAGACGAACCCGGTCACCCAGCCGCTCCATGAACCCCTGGTCCGGCTGCGGCTGGCCCCATGCCAGCTGTTTCAGCGGATTGACCAGTTGGGGCGTGCTGACCACCTCCCCATAGACGTGGCGGTAGACCTGGCCCTCTCGATCCAACACCGTGGCCTTGACCGTATGGTCGAATCCACGGGGCGAGGAGAAGTAGACAAAACCGATGTCGGCCGCCAAGCGATCGATGGTCTCTTGATCCGGCGCGCTGAGAAAGTACCACTCACGGGTCCGCACGCCGTAGCGGTTGGCGAAGTGGCGCATCCGATCGGGAGTGTCGACGTGGGCGTCAAAACCGATGGTCGCCACGCGGAAGCTGTCGTCACCGATCGCGTCACGGGCTCTTTGAACGGCTTGGTCCAAGTGACGGGTATGCGCGGGGCACTCACTGGGACAACTGGTGTAGACGAGGCTCAACACCAACGGCCGATCGAGAAGGTCGCTCAGCCGTACGAGCTCCCCATCGCGATCGGTGAACTCGTAGTCGGCGACCTGGTTCCCGATGGCGTCCTGGCTGTATTGGATCACTTCATCCACGCTGAAGGCGCGGAAATCGATCTCCTCCGCCACCGCCACGCTCCAGGCAAGAACACCGATCCACAACCCGGCAACGACCCGATACATGGCACCCGCCTTAGCCCTTACGGCCATCCGACCCCTACTCAAAAATTAGGCCGCGACCCATCGGCCGCGGCCCCCAAACTAACGAACAAAACTCTTCCTGCAGTGACCGCTTGTTTTTTTAGACCCGTAGGCGGTCGCCACTGCTGAAGCCGATCCCCGCTCGGTCAGAAGAGTTGGGCATCCACCACCGCCGCTCCCAGCACCAGCACCAGTTGCATCAGCGATGCATAGAAGCTGGCCATGGCCCGCTCCGGGCCCGGATTCTGGAGGAGCTGCACATTCTTATACAAGAAGTACGCGCCTCCCAAGCCGGCACCCGCCAAGTAGAACCAGCCAAGCCCGAACCAAAACGGCAGTAGAGAGACACCCACCAGCAGGACGGAGTTGGCCACAATGGCCTGGGCCGCCCGCCGGTCGCCCACCACCACCGGCAACATCGGCACACCGGCCGCAGCGTAATCCTTGCGCAGCGCGATGGCCAAGCTCCAGAAATGGGATGGGGTCCACAAAAAGAGCACCACCGCCATAATCACCGGCAGCGCGCTCAAGCCGGGATCAACTACGGCCGCTCCGGCCAACACCGCGAAGCTGCCGGCCAGGCCGCCCAACACGATATTGAGCCAGCTCCGGCGCTTGAGCCAGATGGTGTAGACCACCGCATAAAAAAACGCGCCGAGAAAGACGTAGAGCGCCGCCCACAGATTCAGGGCCAACGCCGCCATGCCCACCGACACGATCAACATGGAATAAAGAAGCAACGGCCAACCGGGCCCATCGGAAAATGCCCCGGTCACGAACGGCCGCCCCCGTGTACGCGCCATGCGCGCATCGAGATCGCGCTCCAGATACTGATTGAATCCACCGGCACTCGCCGAGGAGAGCAGCACTGCAAGCGCCAGTACCAAAACCTGCCAAAGAGGTATGGAGGGTCCCGGCGTGATCGCCAGCCCCGCCACGGCAGTCAACGCGATGGTGATGCCGATACGAAGCTTAAAGACGCTCCAGAGCTGTGCCGCCATGGTCGCCATGATCGCCTCTGCATGCTCTCATTACATCGAAAACGGGCCGGAAAGGTCTCTACCGTCCCGTTCTCCGGTCGGTCACCTCTCCTGCGACTTAAGGAAGAGGGGCGGGTGATGAAACCACCCGCCCCTCACCCCGCTTAGCTAAAGTGCCAAACGGTCGCCAAGTACCCGTAGTTGATGAAGTAGTAGACCACGAAGACGACCAACAGGACCAGCGCCAGGACGAAGGTGCCGGGAGCCACAATGCCCGCCGCACCGACGTTACCGTGACCACCAGTCTCCTGCGGCCGGACCAGCGGCGAGGGCTGGGTCGCTTGGTACTCGCTCGGCTCCTGGATCTTCTTACCGAAGAGGATGGAGCCGACGATAACGACCACGAATGCCGCGCCACCGATCACCGCGATCACCGCGCTGACGCCGTTCAGCGCCATCATGGTGTACGCCACGCCGGAGTACTCCCACTCGAAGGCGGAGCCGGCGAAGCCCATGTCCCAGTGACGGCGGGAGACGCCCACGGTACCGGCGCCCATCATGAAGAACGCCGACAGGGAAGTACCAATACCGAACAGGTACGGCTGCCACTGGGCCAGTTTCGGCAACACCAACTCGCGGCGGAACAGCACCGGCACCAGCCAGTAGGTCACCGCCATGAAGGCCAGCGTGGTACCCACCGCCACCGTGCCGTGGAAGTGACCCGGCACGTAGATGGTGTTGTGGATCAGGAAGTTGATCTGCTCCGCACCCATGACCACGCCGGAGATGCCACCCAGGAAGCCGAAGCCCACCAGGGAGATGAACATTCCGGAGAAGACCGGGTTGCCCCACGGCGCCTTACGCAGCCACTCGAAGAGCCCCTTGTCCAGCCCCTTCTCGCGCTGAGCCACCTCGACGGCGCCCGGCACAGTCAGGCCGTGGATCATGCTGGCCAGCACCGCCAGGTACATGGCGTAGCTGGTGTTGAAGATCTTCCACTCGGTACCGAGACCCGGGTCCACCAGCAGGTGGTGGGCGGACGCGATACAGATGAACAGGATGTAGAGCAGGAACGCGCCGCGGCTGACCTTCTCGGACAGCGGCTTGGCGCCGAAGACCAGCGCCGCGATGGCATACCAGACCGCCACCATGGCCGCCACGTTGATCTGCTGCGACGAGTGACCCATACCCCACCAGATGACGCGGTACATCAGCGGGTCGATCTCACTGATGTAGCCGATGGACCACAGGAAGGTCGGGATCAGGATCACCGCGCCGGTGGCGATGGTGAAGATGGCGATGATGGCCGCCGTCAGCGCGCCGTAAGTCACCAGCGGCAGGGAACCCTCGTACGTCTTCTCCTCCTTGGCGATGACCAGCGTGCCGAGGAAGATGAAGCAGGCCAGCAAGGCCCCCACGGCAAAAAGGATCAGACCGAGGTAGAAGTGCGGCGCCGCGGGCATGGGCACGTAGGACGTGAACATGACGCTGGAGCCACCCTGCAGGATCGCCACCGCGGTAATCGCGGCGCCGACCATCATCAGCAGGAACGCCACCCAACCGATCTTCGGTGTCGCCAACCGACAACGCAGCAACACCGCCGAACAGAAGTAGAGCAGCGCCACTTCGAAGAAGATGATCCAGACCAGCAGCGTCACCACGCCGTGCCCGGTCAACGCCTGATAGAAAGTATCCGGCCCCAGAAGCTGAACGGCCGGCCAACGAGTCAATGCGACCAAGAGCCCCAATGCGCCGCCGACCAGCAGAAAGACCACCGCCGCCACGGCGTTGGCCTTGATCAGGGTCTCTGCAGGCTTGTGCAGAGCCAGGCCGGAGCGAGGGCAGATGCGGAATTGCTCACTCATGGTGATAGCCCCTCTCCTTATTATTCAGTGACGTAGATCTTGCCGAGCATGGCGTGGTGCAAGATACCGCAGTACTCATTGCACACCAGGGCGTACTCACCGGCCTCGGTGGGCGTGATGGTCAGCACCTTCTGGTAACCCGGCAACACCTGGGAGTTGATGTTGATCGGCTGGATGGAGAGGCCGTGCTGCCAATCCATGGAAGAGATGTTCAGCCGATAGGTCTCCCCCTTCTTCAGCTCCAGGATCGGGTACCAGTCCCAGAGCCGGGCAAGCAGATAGACGTCACTGCCGGCCGGCGGCGCCACCACCGGGAAGTTCCGGGCCGTCTCACGGCGGACCGTGTACTGGTCCACCATCTCCTCGACCTTCGCCGAAAACTGTTCCGGCGTGGTGCGATACGCCTCGCCGGAGTAGTTCTGGTTACCGAAGACGTGCCAGAACGGCATCATGAAAAACATGATCAGACACCAGACCAGCGCGATGCCGATCCACATCAACTCGGCCCTATGGACCGGCTCGTTCCACCAGATCCTTTGGGCAGGCGGTTGTAATGCGCTCATGGACCCCCCTCGCGTTCTCTAAATTGTTAGTTATCGCCCAAACCCGGCCTCAGGGCTGGACAATGGGGATGGAGACGATCTCCATGATGCCCCAGACGATGTAGAAGACCGTAGGGACGGTAATCCCAAGGAACAGCAGCAGAAACGGGTTGTCCAACACCTTCTGCATCACCGGAATGCGCTCTTCTTCGGAAGCGCCACTCCGTCCTTCTTTTTGCTCTTCAGCCATAATCGACTTCCCCCTGCGATCTCGTTCGTATACACATCCAGACACCGCGACCGGACCAACGACCCGCTCCAACCCATGGAGCACTGCGCACGAACCCGGCCCGGGCGCCAGCCCAGTTTCAGCGATCCCTACGGTAAAGCGGTCTCCCGGATCAATCGTTGATCCAGAGCAAGGAGCCTGCGACTTTGGAACACCGTGGACTGCGGCTATGCAGCGCACCCCCTTGCAGGCTATAGTCCGGCCCTGTTTCATTGCTGTCATTAAAAGAGATTCGGATTTGCATCATGATGTCTAACGGCAAGGGTTCAATCCTCCTTATTACGGCGATGGCGTTCGGCATCACCGCATGTGAACGGCCGCCGGCGGAGCGGCCGGACTTCCAGTTCGAGCGGCTCGCCCCTGATGGGACTCCCGTGGCGGAGGACGCCGCACCCGGCGCTTGGGCGTGCCTGAGGGATCTTCGCAACGGCTTGCTTTGGGAAGCGAAAAGCACCGAGCCCGGGCTTCACTCCCACGACAACACGTACACGTGGTACAGCGAGGATGAAGGGGTTCATTTCGGGAAGCCCGGCACCCGCGACGGGGGAGTTTGCACCGGCAGCCGGTGCGACACCAACGGCTTTCTGGACGCGGTGAACCGAGCCGGCCTGTGCGGCCACCACGATTGGCGCATCGCTGATCGCCACGACTTCATGACCATCAACGATCCGTCCATTGATCCCCCAGGCCCCCGAATCCCCACCGAATATTTCCCGCTGATGGGCGCCCGGGAACACTGGACGTCGGAAACCTACCGCAGCTACCCCATGGGGGCCTGGGTGTGGAACACCCGTTACGGTCACGACCGGGTGGACGGGAAGGATCAACCGAAACCGGTCCGGCTGGTACGCGGGACGTTGGCGGCGGATGACGGATGAGCGGATGGTCGTCCTATAACGGCCAGCACGATCACACCATGTCCGAACGCACCGCGCACACCGCCCTCATTGCGCTCACACTGGCCCTCGCCCTGGCGCTGGTCATCGTCAGCGCCTTCGTGCGGCACGTCAACGCCGGCTTGGGTGAGTCCTTTTCATCCGGGCCTTACGGGGCCATCGGCACGGTAGAGGCCCCCGCCCAACACGCACCGGAGTGGGCCGTCGGCGCCCACCGTATCCTGGCCTCCACCCTGGGCTTGACGGTCATCGGCTTGGTGGGCTTGGCCGCTTGGCGTGGCCGCCCCAGGGAGTGGAAGGCGCTGACCGCCCTCACCGTTGTTACCGTGGGACTGGCGGCGCTGGGCCTGCGATCGGCCACCTTGCACGAGCCCGCTGTGGTGGTGGCCAACGCCATGGGCGGAGTCGCCTTGGTCGCGTTGGCGGCCCGCCTGCTCTATCCACGGATCGCCCCCGGCGGAATGGGGTTTCCTTCGACACCGGCGCTGCGCACCGGTGCCCTGCTGCTATTGGCACTACTGATCGGGCAGACGACCCTCGGTTTTCTGGTAAGTGCCAATTTTGCCGGCTTGGCCTGCCCGACGCCGAGTGGTTGTGCGCGCCCGTGGGCCTTGTGGGATCACCTCGCGCTTGCCTGGACGGCACTCCAGGTGGATGCCCAGGGGATGGCCTTACGCACTGGCGCGTTGGAGGGGCTCCACATGGCCCACCGAATCATCGGGCTGGTCACTGCCGCCGCCGCCGGCATGCTGGCGGGTCTCGCCTGGCAACACGGGCTACGGATCTGGAGCGGTGTCCTCATCATGGCGGCCGGGGCCGCTTTGGCCACCGGCTTCTTGTCGGTGGTCTTCGGTCTCGAACTTCAGGCCGTCCTAGGGCACTACCTGCTGGCCCTGGCCATGGTGGTGTGGATAATACCACTTTGTCTGCCGGTTTCCGCGGAGTATGGTCATGGAACATAGCACCTCATCGGTCAGGGACAAGGGCTTCGAGATCTCCGGGCAGCCCATCGATTACCGGCGACAACTCGGCCTCTGGCTCTTGGCCGTCTGCGTAATGGTCTTCGGCATCACCGTTCTCGGCGGCGTCACCCGCCTCACCGGCTCCGGGCTCTCGATGGTGGACTGGCAGCCGTTGCTGGGCATCGTCCCGCCTCTCTCTGAGGCACAGTGGCTGCGGGTCTTCGAGATGTACCGCCAATCTCCTGAGTACATTCATATCAATGCCGGGATGAGCCTGTATGAGTTCAAGACCATCTTTTGGTTTGAGTACGGCCACCGGATGGTGGGCCGGGCCATCGGACTGGTCTTCCTGCTGCCTTTCCTCTACTTCCTGATTCGGCGCAGGATTCCACTGCATTTGGTACCGAAGCTGCTGGCTATGTTCATACTCGGTGGAATGCAGGGGGTCATGGGTTGGTACATGGTGATGAGCGGGTTGGCGGAAGACCCCTTCGTCAGCCCGTACCGGCTCACCGCCCACTTCTCGCTGGCCATGGTGATCTACGTCTTTGTCCTTTGGGTGGCACTCGACCTACTCTCGCCCCGGGCGCACGAGGTAACCCCATCCCTGGGTAAGTTCTGGTGGTTCACTTTTGGGGCTACCGCGCTGCTGGCCGTGACCATGGCGTCCGGCGCCTTTGTGGCCGGATTAAAGGCTGGGTACGCCTATAACACCTTCCCCACCATGGCCGGTCAATGGATCCCCGACGGCTACTGGTACCTGCAACCGGCGTGGCGAAACCTCTTTGAGAATCTGGCCGCGGTCCAGTTCAACCATCGGATGTTGGCGCTGCTGACCACAGCCGCGGTGCTGGCCCTCTGGATCGCCGGTACGCAGCGCTACACCGACCGGTTCAACGACAAGGCCTGGGTGGCGCTTCACTTGGCGCCGGCGGCGGTATTGGTGCAGGCTGCTCTGGGGGTGGGTACGCTGCTGCTCTTCGTGCCCACGCCGTTGGCGGCGGCCCATCAGGGCGGAGCGGTGGTCCTGTTCACGGTGCTGGTGGTGCTGCTGCACCAGATGCGGCTGCCGGCCCGGGGGCCGATGTCGGCCCCCCTGTCCGCCAAGGAGTTGGCCGCCCGGCTGGCACCATAGGGAAGGGCAGAGCAACTTTCTTCCCGTAATTGCGAGCGAAGCGAAGCAATCCCCATTGGTTGGCACCAAGGTGATAAAGATTGCTTCGTCCCTCCGTTCCTCGCAGTGACGGATTGTTCAATGTTTCCTCAGTGCCGGTGCCCCTTTTCACCAGGCC
>SKYL01000095.1 GCA_007127935.1 Halorhodospira sp.
GGCTACTGGCGGGAGCGGATCAACACCGATTCGGCGCACTACGGGGGCACCGACCTGGGCAACGGCGGCGGTGTATGGGCCGAGGCCGTCCCGTGGATGGGGCATCCGTGGTCGGTGGTGTTGACCCTGCCGCCGCTGGCCGGGCTGGTGCTCTGCCCGGAAACGGATTGATGAAGATCCTCTTTGCCGCCTCCGAGGCGTGGCCGCTGGTGAAGACCGGCGGGCTCGGCGACGTGGCCCACGGCCTGACCCACGCCCTGCGGGAGCGCCGCCACGACGTGCGCCTGCTGCTGCCAGCCCACCCCGACGCGGTGGCCGGCCTGGAGGGCCGCATCCGCCGCCACGCCCTGACCCTGGACCAGCGGCCGTTCACGCTCATCGAGGGACAACTGCCCGGCACCCGCGTCACCACGTGGCTGCTGGACGACCCGCCCCTCTTCGCCCGCGCCGGCAACCCGTACACCACCGAGGACGGTGCACCGTGGCCTGACAACGACCGCCGCTACCACCGGCTGGGCCGGGTGGCGGCGGCGCTGGCCGCCGGCGAGCTGCTGCCGTGGCGGGCCGCGGTCCTCCACGCCAACGACTGGCAGACCGCGTTGGCGCCGTTCTTCCTCCACCGGCGCGACGATCGCCCGGCCACCGTGTTCACGATCCACAACCTGGCCTATCGCGGCCTCTTTCCGGCGGAGACCCACATCCGCCTCGGCCTGCCGCCGGAGGCGTGGAGCCCGGACGGCCTGGAGTTCCACGGCCAACTGGCGTTCATCAAGGGCGGCCTGGCCTACGCCGACGCCGTCACCACCGTCAGCCCCACCTACGCCCGGGAGATCCGGACGCCGGCATTCGGCTGCGGCCTGGACGGCCTGCTGCGCCACCGCGCCGGGGTCCTCCACGGCATCGTCAACGGCATTGACACCACGGTCTGGGACCCGGCCGCCGACCTCCACTTGGCCGCCCGCTACCGCAAACCCGATCCGGCCGCCCGGGCCGCCAACCGCGCCGCGCTGGCGCAACGGATCGGCCTGGACGATGGCGCCGAAGACCGGCACGGGCCGCTGCTCGGCTTCATCGGACGGCTGGTGGAGCAGAAGGGGGTCGACCTGATCCTCGCCGCGCTCCCCCGGTTGCTAGCCAACGGCGCCTCAGTCGCCCTGCTCGGTTCGGGGGAGCGGCACCTGGAGGAGGCGCTACGCCAGGCCGCCCGGCGCTACCCGGGGCGGGTCGGCGTCCATGTCGGCTACGACGAGGGGCTGGCCCATCTGATCGAGGCAGGGTGTGACCTCTTCTTGATGCCGTCGCGGTTCGAGCCGTGCGGTCTCAACCAGCTCTACTCTCTGCGCTACGGCACCCCGCCGGTGGTCACCGCCACCGGCGGCCTCGCCGACACCGTCATCGACGTGGAGACCGGCGGCGGCGCGGGAAACGGCTTCCATCTCCCCGCCATCGATGCGGACGCCCTGGCGAGTACCGTGGAACGGGCCACCGCCCATTGGCGGCGACCGGCGGCGTGGCGGCGGATCCAGGGGCGGGGGATGGCAGGCGACTACTCGTGGGACGCCTCGGCGCAAAGCTACCTGCGGCTCTATCGCAGCACTTCCCCGTCGGCAACACCATCCATATGCTCGGCCGTTACTCGTACTCCACAGTCACGGTGAAAACCCCGCTATAGGTTCCGGGCGCATCGGGGATGCCGCCGGAGGGGATGGTGCCCCGGACGGGGAAATTGATACTGCCGGAGAACTGCAGCGAGGCGTTCACCGAGGTGTCGCCATTGGGCAGACGTAATTCGACGGGGACGGAACCGCCGGGGCCGTCCAGGTGGGTCAAGGCGTTCACCTCCACCCGTACGTTCTCCCACGGCTCGCCGTCGACCCGGAACTCCGCGGGCGACTCATCATCCAATGGGCCGTCGGCCCCCTGAACCACCGTGGGAAACGCCATTGGGGCCAGGTTCGTGACCGATAGATCGCTGACCACGGTCAGCGCGATCCCGCCCTCGGCGGATGAGGCGCCGCCGCCGGCCACCGAGGCCCCCGGCATCCCGACGGCCAGAAGGACGGCGGCCACCACGCCGGCCCAGAGCCCCGCACACGACAGCGACACGACGGCCAGCACCTTCTCAGACGTCCGGTGTTCGTCATAGTGCTCCATCACCCGATCCCCGTGTCGCTCTGTTATGGGTCGATCACTATCGTCACGGTCACCGGCAACACCCCCCGGTACGTTCCACCGATGGCCGGGACCCGGCTGACGGCGAGCGTCAGATCGAACGAGTCGTTGCCGCCCCGGTTGGTGGTCCGGTGGTCGGGTCCCGTAACGGCAACCTCGCCGAAATCACCGGACCCGCCCGCCTCCAACAGCACCTCCGGCGGAAAGTCGATGATGTAGTCACAAGGACACGACGCCTGGGTCACCCGCACCCGGAACCGGATCTCCCGCGACGGGATCTCACCCGGGGCGCTCGTGCTGAGTACGGTGCCGAAGTCGACGTTTTCGCTCTGCTGGTGGCGAACCTCGATTTCGGCGGCCGATGGCGCCAGCGCCGTGAACAGGAGCCCGACCCCCGCCACGAGCACCGGTATCGCCACTCTGGGAGAACGCTCGAATCCCATCACCACCTCCCGGGGCAACCCGCTCCTGTATTCCCGGACATGCTATAAGAGTATATCGGTTCCATAAAGGATATCCCCGCCTCGCTCGATCCGCACCGCCATTCCCCCGGCGCGCGGCTCCACCCCAAGGCGGCGGGCATCCTCCTCGTGCAGCGCCACGGTGTACTCCCCCGGTAACAGCCGATCGAGGATATAGAAGCCGTCGTAGGCGGTGGTCGTCACCGCCGCCACTCCGTCACCATTAAGGGCCACCACCCGCACCGCCGGCACCGGCTCCCGGCGGCCGTCCACCACCCGCCATACCGTCCCCTCGATCTCCCCGGTCAGCGCCAACCGGTACTCCACGGCCTGCACGGCACCGGGCCGCGGCTCGATGCTGACCTCATCGCTCACCTGGCGAATAAAGGGGTCCTCGATGACGCCGAGTTCAAGCAGCACATCGTGGCGACGGTAGGGATCGAGCCCGGAGAGCAGCGCCACTCCGTCCTCCCCGGTCTGCCCGACGCGGCCACCGGCGCGAACGTCGACCCCCTCCAGCGGCACCTCATCCTCGCCGTCCATCAGCATCACCCGGACCGCGGCGGCCCCATCACCCAGGTGGCGGCGGCCGTCGCCGGTCAAAC
>SKYL01000172.1 GCA_007127935.1 Halorhodospira sp.
TCCCACTCGGTCTCGGAGAAGAGGTGGGCGGCGGCGTGGAGGACCATGTGGGGCGGGCAGAGCATGCGGTAGGCCGGCCAGCCGGGCACCGGCACCGCTTGCGCCAGCAGGCGGGCCGGATCGGGGCGCACGGCGAAGGTCTCGGGGACGATGTTGTGGTGGAGATCGAGGGTGGTGCCGCGCCGCCCGTGGCGCATCGGCGGCAGTTCGTGCATCCACGCCCGGTAGTAGCGCTGGTCGTAGTCGTCCAACGGGGCGGGCACCCAGCCGTCCCAGCGCAGGCGGTCCTCGACCCCGGCCAGCGACTCCCGGGGGAAGAGGAGATCGACGTCGCCGGCGATGCGCCCGGCGGCGTTGGGCAGGCCGGCGGCGACGTAGGCCACGCCCTTGAGGAGCACCGGTGCGGTCCCGGACCGGGCCGACAGCGGGGCCAGTGGCGGCGCCAGGCACTCCAGATCCCAGCGCAGCGCCTCGGCGTTGCGTGCCGCCAGCCGGTGCGCCCCGATCAAGTGGCGGCGGGGCCGCTCCGGAACCCGGCGCCACCCCGTGGTCCGGTCCGCAACGTGGGCCACCACGGCCAGCAGCGACGCCGCCCGCGCTTGGCGGATCAGCGCGTCCCACTGGGCCAGTCCCAAGCCGGATAGCGCGGCGGGGCGGGCCAGCACGCGGCAGAGCAAGTCAGACGCCGGGCGGCTCGATCCCGCCCAGGGTCTCCACTGCGTCATCCAACCGGCTGTAGACGAAGTCATAGGTCCGGCTCTGCTCCAACAGATCGGCCGTCCGCTCGAAGGCGATACGGCCCAGATCACCGTAGTTGAACGATTGGGTCACTAGGCGCATCAAGGCGGCGCCCGGCTCCACGGCCGTTAGCCGGGTGGCGGCGCCCGCCTTGAAACGAGGGAAGATCACCCAGGCGGGCCGCGCCGGCTCTCCCATCCGGCGCACGCTGTCGGTGGGGGGACGCATGTGCGCCACCGCCCCCTTCACCGTGTCCCAACACCGGGGGCTGATATAGGCCTCGGGAGCAAAGCCCCGGATTACATCGATGGCGTCGTTCTTCAGGCTCACCGGGCGGGCCATGCCGTGCAGCGCCCCACTCTCCGGATCGAGCAGCGCCGTTTCGTCGGAGAGCAGACGCCATCCCCGGTGGACCAGCGCGGCGCAGAGCGTACTCTTGCCGGCACCGGGCGGCGCGGCCAGCACCATCGCCCGCCCCGCCCTGGCCACCACCGCGGCGTGGAACATCAGGTAGTGGTGGGCGCGCCCGGCAATGCACCAGTTCAACCCCCACTCCAACATCGGAAAGGCTTGGCGGCGGGAGAGCGGCTTGAAGATGCTGCGCCCGTCGACGTAGAAGCGAACCTGGGGCCGGAACCAGCGGCGCGCCCCCCCGGCCGCGGCCACGCGCACGTGGAAGTCGGCGAACCGTCCGTCCTCGATCACGGGGAAGTCGGCGTAGAGGGCGCGCAGCCCCCGGCGCACCGAGGCCAGGGTGGAGCGGAGCCGGATCACGAAGGGTCCGGCCATCACGTCGAGTCCCCGGCCGGCCAACGCTCCGGCGAGGGCGGTCTCGGCGAGGCCGCCGACGGTCACCGGCCATCCCGGCGCACCAGGTGCGATGCCCACAGTTGCTCCAAGGTCTCCGCCACTTCTCCATCCACGTCGGCCGGCGCCACGCCCAGCGGCGCGGCGACTCCCCGCAGCAATTCGGGGTACGCGCTCCCCCGTGGGCCACGCCGCGCCAGCCACTCCATCACCCCGTCCGCCGGCTCGCCGAGCCAATGGGTATCCCCCGACTTCTCGTGATAGGCCAGCACCGACGCCCCCACCCGGCGCACCGCCACGGCCCGGCCCAAAATCCAGGTCGCCCGGCGCGGCGGGACGTTGCACGGCGGGGCGCCGGAGTCTTCCCCGCCATCAGCCATTGGGGGTCAGCCACGCTCCGAAATAGGTGGAATCCCAGGTGCTCTCCAGGAAAGTCGCCACCTCCTCCTCGGAGAGCCGCTCCCCGGTACTGGTGGTGTAGTAGCCGTCGCGGATGGTGGTCTCGACGATCTCCCGCACCTGTGCCTCGGAGAGAGCGTACGCCTGGATGTACTTGGCGTTAAGCAACGCTGTCGCCGAGAAACGGCCGAACCGGGCCGAGTGGCCACCACCCAGATAGAGAACCTCCATTAATGTTTTACCGTTAAATACCGGGTGGGAGAGACCCGGATTAAAGCCGTAGGCGGAGAAGTAGAGTTCATCGTGGTGGTCCTCCCACAACGACACCCCGCCGCCCCCGCCGGGGTTACCCCAGTAACCGGGGCTCACGCCACCGCATTCCCACTCCGGATGGCGGGAGGTGTTGCCGGAGGCCCACCCCGAGGCCGTGCACAGCCCCCCGGTGGCCGCCCGCACCGCACCGCCGGGCAGGGTCATCAGAATCGGCGCTCCGGCAATGAGCGTGCGCCCGAACCGCCGCCGCGACCATCCCCGCCGCCGCCCCGCCGCGTTGCGGCCTTGGGGCGTCGCTGAATCCGCCCCCCCGGGGGGCCTCGGTTTCACCGGTTGGTCTTCCCGGTCCATATGTGCTTCCTCCAAACGGGCGGCTCGCCTACCGCCGATCAAGGTCGGGTCGGACATTCCCCTTATGTCCCTGAAAGTCTATGCACCGGAAGGGTCGTGGGAGGGGAAATCGGCCGCTGGTTTTCAAACTCTTTACTGATGCGCCATCTTGTTGTTATGTCGTTCGTTTTTTTGATTTACACCCCTCTCCGGCCCGGCGTCGGACGAGCGGTGTAAATTCCCCTGACGCGGCGTGCGGGCGTGGAGGATGAAGGAGTGGCTCAACAGCGCCCCCAGCGGGGGCGCCATCTGCAACAGGCGGCGGAGAACCACGTTCTCCATCAGCCACTGCAGGCGGTGGAAGCGGCCCGGAAGGATCGGCAGCCAGTGCCACGCCACCAACTCCAACCCGGCCCGGCGGGCCGCGGCCCGAAACGAGGCCGGATCGTCATAACGGAGATGGGGCGCCCGGCGGGCCCGCCGCCGCCGCCATTCGGCCACCACGGTGGGCGCGCAGCGGGCGTTGAGGCCGTCCACCCAGACCTCACCGCCGGGGCGAACCACCCGCCGCAACTCGCCCATAACGGTTTCCGGGGTGGACAGCGCCTGCATGACCCCGAAACAGAGCGCGCCGTCGGCCGCGCCGTCCCGCACTGGGAGGCGGCGGGCGTCGGCCGCCACCCAGGCGA
>SKYL01000149.1 GCA_007127935.1 Halorhodospira sp.
CGGGACCATCTCCGCGCCCGCCAAGAGGATGACTGAATGAGCTACGAAGCCCTGGACCCGTTGCTGGAGCCGGTCCGCCGGGTGGCCGAGGCCGCCGGCGAGCGGATCATGGAGGTCTACCAGAGTGCCGATTTCGAGGTCGAGACCAAGGAGAACGACACCCCGCTGACCCGCGCCGACCGCGCCGCCCACGCCCATATCCGCGACGGCCTGCGGGAGCTGACCCCCGATCTGCCCCAACTGTGCGAAGAGGGCGACCCGGTGAGCCCGGAGGAGCGGCGGCGGTGGTCCCGCTACTGGCTTATCGACCCGCTGGACGGTACCCGCGAATTCATCAAGCGCAACGGCGAGTTCACCGTCAATATCGCCCTGGTGGACGGCCACCGCCCGGTCTTCGGCGTCGTCCACGCCCCGGCCCTGGGGGTGACCTGGGCCGCCCGCGCCGGCGGCGAGGTCCGCCGGTACACCGGTGATCGCGTCGAGACCGTACGCACCCGTCCCGCCCCCGAGCGGTTGACCGTGGTGGTGAGCCGCTCCCACCGGGGCGAGGCGGTGGAGCGCATCCTGGGGCGGCTGGGGGCGTACGAAGAGCTTTCCGTCGGCAGCTCCTTGAAGATCTGCCGCGTCGCCGAGGGCGCCGCCGACTTCTACCCCCGCTTCGGCCCCACCAGCGAGTGGGACACCGCGGCGGCCCAGGCGGTCCTGGAGGCCGCCGGCGGCCGCCTCACCGACGCAGGCTTGGAGCCGCTGCGCTACAATACCGGGGAGTCCCTGCTCAACCCCGACTTCCTGGCCATGGGCGACCCCGGCTACGACTGGCCCGGCCTCTGCGACGGCCTCCCCTGGGAGCGCCGCCGCCTCCAGGAGTGACGCGCCATGAACCTACCCTGGAACGACGTGGACACCGTCCTCCTCGACATGGACGGCACCCTCCTCGACCTCCATTACGACAACTACTTCTGGCGCCACTACCTCCACCAACGGTACGCCGCCGAGGAAGGGATCACCGAGGAGGCCGTCCGGGCTTGGCTGCTGCCCAAGATGCACGAGCTGCGCGGCACCCTGGAGTGGTACTGCGTGGAGTTCTGGAGCCGGCTGCTGGGCCGGGACATCGGCCCCTACAAGGAAGAGGTCGCCGATCGCATCGGCTGGCGCCCCGGCGCCCAGGCCTTTCTGGAGGGGTTGGCGGCGGCGGGCAAACGGCGGGTGTTGGTGACCAATGCCCACCCGCGCACGGTGGAGTTGAAGTTCCGCCGCACCGGTCTGGACCGCCACCTCGATGCCGTGATCACCGCCCACGACTTCCGCCGCCCGAAGGAGGACGCCGGATTCTGGACGGCGCTGCGCGAGGCCGAATCCTTCGACCCGGAGCGCGCGGTGCTCTTCGACGACAACGCGACCGCCCTGGGGCGCGCGCGGGAGCACGGCATCCGGTGGCTGTACGGCATCGCCCAGCCCGATCTGCAAGAGGCGCCGTTGCAATGGGACGACTTTCCCGCGGTGGACGATTTCGACGGTTTTACGCCGAAGGTTGACACCGCCGCCGCGCCTCGCTAATTTGCCTTGCAGAGTGCGCGCGCCGATCACCCGGCGGCGCCTGCGAAAGTACCCCGCAACCGGCCGGGAAGGGCCGGACCACCAAAGCACACCGTTTTCCATTTTCCGGAGCAACGGATCGACCTTTTGCTTGCAAGCCGAAGCCAACCGGGAGGCTATAGACCGTGAGTGCGAATATCATTCACACCAGCGACGCCACGTTCGACGAAGAAGTACTGAAGGCCGACGTGCCGGTGCTGGTGGACTACTGGGCCGAGTGGTGCGGCCCCTGCAAGATGATCGCCCCCGTCCTCGACGAGGTGGCCACCGAATACGGAGACAAGCTCCGGGTGGCGAAGCTGAACATCGACGACAACCCCGAGACGCCCCCCAAGTACGGAATCCGCGGTATCCCGACCCTGATGCTGTTCAAGAACGGCAACGTCGAGGCCACCAAGGTGGGCGCGCTCTCCAAGTCCCAATTGACCGCCTTCATCGACAGCAACCTGTGACCCCGCCGCGCCGGGGCCCCCTTACTCGCCGGATCGATCCACCCGCATGAATCTCACCGAACTCAAACGCAAGCCCGCCACCGAACTCCTCGACGTTGCCCAGTCCATGGGCATAGAGGGGACCGCCCGTTCGCGCAAGCAGGACATCATCTTCGCCATCCTCAAGGCCCACGCCAAGAACGGCGAGCCGATCTACGGGGACGGTGTGCTGGAGATCCTCCAGGACGGCTTCGGCTTTCTGCGCTCCGCCGACGCCTCGTACATGGCCGGGCCCGACGACATCTACGTCTCGCCCAGTCAGATCCGGCGCTTCTCGCTGCGCACCGGGGACACCATCACCGGCAAGATCCGGCCGCCCAAGGACGGCGAGCGCTACTTCGCGCTGCTCAAGGTCGACCAGATCAACTTCGAGGCCCCCGAGTCGGCCAAGAACAAGGTATTGTTCGAGAACCTGACGCCGCTCTTCACCCGCGACCGCATGCGCATGGAGCTGGGCAATGGCTCCACCGAGGACCTGACGGCGCGGATCATCGACCTGGTGGCGCCGATCGGTAAGGGCCAGCGCGGGCTGATCGTCTCGCCGCCCAAGGCCGGTAAGACGATGATGCTCCAGAACATCGCCCAGAGCATCACCTACAACAACCCCGACTGCTACCTCATCGTGCTGCTCATCGACGAGCGGCCCGAGGAGGTCACCGAGTTCGCCCGCTCCGTGGTCACCGCCGAGACGGTCTCCTCCACCTTCGACGAGCCGGCCTCGCGCCACGTCCAGGTGGCCGAGATGGTCATCGAGAAGGCCAAGCGGTTGGTGGAGCACAAGCGCGACGTGGTGATCCTGCTCGACTCCATCACCCGGCTGGCGCGCGCCTACAACACCGTGGTGCCGTCGTCGGGCAAGGTCCTCACCGGCGGCGTCGACGCCAACGCCCTCCACCGGCCCAAGCGCTTCTTCGGCGCGGCGCGCAACGTGGAGGAGGGCGGCAGCCTGACCATCCTCGCCACCGCGCTGGTCGAGACCGGGTCGCGCATGGACGAGGTGATCTACGAGGAGTTCAAGGGCACCGGCAACATGGAGCTCCACATGGACCGCCGGATCGCCGAAAAGCGCATCTACCCGGCGATCCACATCAACCGCTCCGGCACCCGCCGCGAGGAGTTGCTGATGAACCCGGAGGAGATGCA
>SKYL01000315.1 GCA_007127935.1 Halorhodospira sp.
AACGCGGAGAGATCTTCCGCGGAAAGCCCGCTCTCCTTCAGGGGTGACGCCTCCAGCAGCGCGGAGAGGAAATCCTCGCCGCCACCCGCGCCGGCGGCCATACCGCTCCCCTCGGCGAACTGCCGCTGCATCCCCTCCAGATCGATTCCCAGGTCTCCCGCAACTTTCATATTCAGTGCCTTCTCTCTCTAAACGGCCCTTACTGTTCCTGCCCCCAGCAAAGACAATGCAACATCCACGCCATCAACGCTGCCAGCTACTCCTTCCCCGGCAAACGGCCGGCGGTCGCCGCCTGGAAGAGCAGCCGGGCGGTTTCATCGGCCTCCTTTTGCTCCAGCCGCGCCTCCGCCGCCTCTTCCTCCCGGCGGCGGCTCGCCACCACGTGCTCCATGGTTCGGTGCTGCTGCCAGAATTCGAGCCAGACCCTGCGCGCGTGGTGGACCTGTTGTTGCTGTTTGGCCAAGGCTTGCCGCTGCTGGACCACCGCCTCATCCAGCCGTGAAAGAAACGCGCTGAAATCCTGCAGCCGCGCCGCATCCACCGTGGACCCGGAGACCAGCCGCCCGCAATAATCCTGGCGGAACCGCAGCAACTCTTGGAGGCGCCCGTCGTGCTCCCGCAGCGCGGCCTCCGCCCGGGCCAAATGCTGGGCCGCCTGCTCACGGCGCTGCTCGGCCAACCGCTCCACCGGCTTGAGCCGCTCCGACCTCCGCTTCACGACGGACGGCCTCCGGTCAATTGCAGCAGGGCGGCCACCGACGCGTCGTAGTCCACCGCCTCGCCGACATCTTGCTGCAGGAAGGCGCGCAGATAGGGTTGATAGTGGATCGCCTGATCGACCCTCGGGTCCGCGCCGCGCTGGTAGGCGCCGACGCTGATCAGGTCCTCATTCTGACGATAGGCGGAGTAGAGTTCCCGGAAGAGTTGGGCCGAGCGCTGGTGCGCCTCGTCGGTGACGGAGATCATCACCCGGCTGATGGACTGCTCCACCTCCACCGCGGGATAGAGGCCGGAATCGGCCAGACTCCGGGACAACACCAAGTGGCCGTCGAGGATGGCCCGCGCCGCGTCGGCCACCGGCTCCTGATGATCGTCCCCCTCCACCAACACGGTGTAGAACGCGGTGATGGAGCCGCTGCCGTCGGCGCCGTTACCGGCGCGCTCCACCAAGCGGGGGAGCAGATTGAAGACCGACGGTGGATACCCTTTGGTAGTGGGCGGCTCGCCGATGGCCAGACCGATCTCCCGCTGCGCCTGGGCGTAGCGGGTCAACGAATCCATCAGCAGCAGCACATTCAACCCTTGGTCACGGAAATACTCGGCAATGCTGGTGGCGAGCATGGCGCCGTGCAGCCGGAACAGCGGCGAGGTATCGGCCGGCGCAGCCACCACTACCGACCGCGCCAGCCCGTGCCGGCCCAGGATCTCGGTGATGAACTCCCGCACCTCCCGGCCCCGCTCGCCGATCAAACCGACCACGACAACATCGGCGGTGGTGTAGCGGGTCATCATGCCGAGCAGGACGCTCTTGCCGACACCGCTGCCGGCGAACAGCCCCATGCGCTGTCCCCGCCCCACAGTAAACAGGGCGTTAATGGAGCGCACGCCCACATCCAGCGGCTGCGTGATCGGCGCCCGCTCCAACGGATTGACCGGCTCGGCCATCAACGGCGTGCGCTCCCGCGCCTTCAGCGGCCCTTGCCCATCGATGGGCCGCCCGCCCCCGTCCAACACACGGCCCAGCAGTTCCGGCCCGACACGAGCTTGGACGGAACCAAAGCGCGGAATGACACGGGCTCTCGGCATCACTCCGTGGAGATCGCCGGTGGGCATCAGATAGAGCCGCTCGCCGGAGAAGCCCACCACCTCGGCCTCGACCTCGGCATCGCCGTCCTGAATGGTGCATCGACTTCCCAGGGCGGCACGGCACCCCTCCGCCTCCAGGGTCAGCCCCACCATGCGCCGCAAGACCCCTTCCACCGCCGGTGCCACATCTTCCAGGGTATGCACCCGGCGCCGCACACGCCCCAGCCAACCCTCGGCGCGCCCCACGGTCTCGCTCATGGCGCCTCCCCCGACTCCGGGTCCGGGTCCGGGTCCGGGTCCGGGTCCGGGCCCGGGTCCGGGTCCGCCTGCGAGGGCACCTCACCACGGAAGGTATCCCGCACGACAGGGTCCAAATCGTCGCCGGTGGGATCGCCAAAAAGCTGCGCGGCCACCGCGTCGATCCGGCGCTCCACGGTGGCATCGACCCGGGAGGTCTCGGTGGCAATGACACACCCCCCACGGGTCACGGCGGAGTCACTCACCAGCGACCACCCCTCTCCGGCGGCCTGCGCACCCATCTGCTCCTCAATGAACGGAAGATCCTCGGGGTGCAGGTGGACCGCCACTTGGCGGTGGTTGGCCGGAAGCTCGCGCAGTGCCTGATGCACCGCCGCCTGGACCGGTTCCGGGTGGGTGCGCAGTTCCTCCAGCACCATCCGGCGGGCCACGGTGAAAACCAATTGAAGCAGTTCGTCTTCCGTCTCGTCGTCCAGCCGCTCCAATGGCCGGCCCAGGGTATCCAAAAGCACCTGCAACCGCTGCACCAGGGCGGCACCGGAACGGCGCCCCTCTTCCTCCCCCTGCTGAAAGCCGGCGTCGTGACCATCTTGGTAACCCGCCTCCCGGCCTTCCCGATGTCCTTCCTGATAACCCATCTTGCGGGCCGCTTCCCGCAGGGCTTCGATCTCTTCCTCGGTGGGCAAGGCACGGCGTGCCTCGTCCTCCCGACGCAGCCGCTCCTTGACCGCCCGTCGCCGCTTGAGCCGGCGCCGCTGCCGGCGCGCCTCTTCTTCCCGGCGCAGACGGGCCTCCTCGGCCGCCTGCCGGCGGCGGCGCGCCGGTTCCTCGACATCCGGGGTTTCCCAAACCGTGTGCTCCACCGCCTCCTCGGCGGGGATGATCCGAAATCGGCGGTAGCCGTCGGCCATGAACGATCCCTTTGCGGTGGACGTGAAAAACTCCGATTAGACGTACTGCTCGGTGCTGCTGACCAGCGTGATGGAGCCCTCGTCGGCCATGCGCTTGGCGGTGGCGAGGATCTCTTTCTGGCCCGCCTCCACATCGCTGATCCGTGCCGGCCCCATGGCGTCCAGATCCTCCTGGAGCATCTCGGCGGCGCGCCGGGAAAGGTTGTTGAAAAACTTGCGTTGGAGTTCCTCGCTGGCCCCCTTCAGCGCGATGGTCAACGTACCGGTATCGACCTCGTGCAAGAGCTGCTGCATGGAGCGATCGTCCATCTGCGAGAGATCCTCGAAGACGAACATCAGCTCTTGGATCCGATCCGCCAGCTCGTCGTCGATCTCCTTGATGTTGTCGAGGATCTGGCCCTCGTTGAGGGAGTCCATATTGTTGAGGATGTGCGCCGCCGACTGCAGGCCGCCGATGCTCGACGACTTCAAGCGCTGCTGGCCGGCGAACTGCTTCTCCATGATCTCGTCCAACTCTTGCAGCGCCCGCGGCTGAATCCCCTCCAGGGTGGCCACGCGCATGACGATGTCGTGGCGGATGCGCTCCGGCATCTCCGCCAGCGTCAGCGCCGCCTGATCCGACTCCAGGTAGGAAAGGACAATGGCGATGATCTGCGGATGTTCCAACCGGATCATCTCAGCAATGGTCCGCGGATCGAGCCACTTCAACTGGTCGAGGCCGCGGGTGCTACCACCCATGACGATGCGATCGATGATGGAGCCGGCCTTCTCCTCGCCGAGGGCTTTGACCAGCACGCCGCGGATGTAATCGGTGGAGCCAACGCCAAGCGCCGTCTGTTCCGCGGCGGTCTTGATAAACTCGTCCAGGACCGCGTCCACCGTCTCCCGGTTGATGTTGCTGACGGTAGTCATCCCCAGGCCGACCTTCTGCACCTCACGCGGCCCGAGGTAGCGCATGATCTCGGCGGCGGCATCTTCCCCCAGCGTCAATAACAGCACCGACGCCTTCTCCACCCCCTTCATCGTCAACGTCATGCCGGTCACCCCTTCTTCGAATCGTCTTCCTCGATCCAACTGCGGATCGCATTGGCCGCCAGTTCCGGCTCATTCTCCACCAATTCCAGCACCGCCTGAAGCTTGGCCTCGTAGGGGCGTTCGCGCATATCGGTGAGCTGCTCGCCACCAACACCGGCCAGGCGCAGCGCCTCATCACTCTCCTCCCCCTCCGGCGCGGTCAGGGCATCCACCCCGCCACCGCCACCGGCCAAGCCCGGTGCTCCACCTTCTCCGTCCTCCTCGGACCGCCCGGTAAGCACCCGGTTGACGATGGGCCGAATGGCCACCAGGTAGATCAAGATACCGATCGCCGCGAAGACCCCCAGGCGGATCAGGTCACGGACCCAATCCTGCTCCCAGACATCCACCGGCGGCGGCGGAGGCTCGATGATCTCGGCGAACGGCACGGTGACCACGCTCACCGCATCGCCCCGGCCTTCATCGTACCCCACCGCATCGCGGACCAGGGCGCCGATGCGCTCCATTTCGGCGTCGCTGAGGGGCTCGCGTATGATCTGCCCCTCCTCGTTCTCCACGTAGCGGTGATCAATGAGGACACCGACGGTGAGCCGCTCCAGCGCACCCCGGGCCGGCTGCACTTGGTTGAGGACCCGCCCCACCTCCCAGTTCCGGGTCTCGCTGGAACCGAAGGTGCCGGGTGGACGCCCGTCCCCCGTGCCGTCGGGATCGAGACTGCCCGGCCCCGGCGGCTGATTGGTCAGCGCCCCCGGTATGCCCATCGGCCATGCGGGGCCGGTCCCGCCGCGCTCCAACATCTGCTCGCTGCGGATGGCACTCTGGGCCGGGTCGAACAATTCTTCCATGTGGCTGCGCTCGGAGAAATCGAGTCGCGCGCTGACCTGCGCACGCACGCGCCCGGGACCCACCAGCGGCTCCACCAAATCTTCCACCCGCTGCTGCAGCCGCTCCTCAAGACGCCTAGTAAATTCAAACTGTTGGGCGGTCTGCGCGGCATCCGCCGGTGACTCCTCGGCGGTCAGCAACCGCCCCCGGTGGTCGACGACGCTTATGTTCTCATGGTCAAGATCGGCCACGGCGCTGGCCACCAGATGGATAATCGCCTCGACTTGACCTTCCGAGAGGCGCCGTTCCTGGTCCAGCTGCAACACGATGGACGCCCTGGGCTTCCGGCGGTCGCGGACGAAGACCGATTCCTGTGGGGCGTCCAGATGGACCCGCGCCGAACGCACACCGCGCAGGGTCTCGATGGAACGCGCCAACTCGGTCTCGAGGGCACGATCGAAACGGGCGTGCTCCAGAAACTCGGAAACGCCGAAGCCGGTATCCCGTTCGAGCATCTCGTAGCCGAAACCGGTGCCCCGCGGCAATCCCTCGGAAGCGAGAAAGATACGAGCCCGGTGGACATGCTCGGGAGGCACACGGATCTCACCGGTGCGCTCATCAAACTGGACCGTGATCCCCCGGCCGTCCAACACCTCAAGGATCTTGGTGGCGTCTTGGGACGACAACTCCCCATAGAGGGTCCGATACTCCACCGGGTCCTGGGACCAAAGGAAGAGCGCGAAGCCGACCCCGGCGGCCATCAGCAACCCCACCCCCAGGGCGGCCTTGCGGACTGCCCCCTCGCCGAACATGCCCCTCAACCACGCCAGCTGCCCATCGGGGATCAGGCCGCCAAACAACCCGGGAGACTCCTCTTTCCGTTCCCCCGAACGGCCCGTACCGTTCGTCCCGAAATCGAGCTCCTCGTCAAAAGAGACCGGCGGACTGCGATCTTCTGTTTCCGTCAGTGCCTGGCTCTCGGCCATGGCCCCTCCCACCCGGTAGTCCGGCCAAATCCAATCACGGTGTCATCCCCGTCCCGGCGTCATTGCGAGCGTAGCGAAGCAATCTCCATGCGTGGGCAATCAACCGGTTACAGATTGCTTCGTCGCTCCGCTCCTCGCAATGACAGATTATTCAGCGTCTTCCTAGACCTGCATGTTGGAGATCTCTTGGTACGCCTCCAGCAACCGGTTGCGTACTTCCTTCATCGCTTCGAACGAGATCTGCGCCTTCTGCGACGCGATCATGACGTCGGTCAGCTGGACCTCATCGCCGCGCATATAGGCATTGCTAAGGCCCTCGGCCTCTACCTGACGTTCGTTGACGTGGGTCACCGCCTGTTTCAACAAATCCGAGAACTCGTCGATACCGGGTTGCCGCCCGTTGGCCTCCGGTTCCGCGGCGCGGCCGGAAAGCGAGCGCATCTCGGCGAGGGCCTGTTCAATGCGGAAATTGCTCATCCCGTGCCCCCCACTCAGCCGCCGTAGGCGTACTGGAACCCAAACCGCTCCGGAATCTCGAAACCTTCCTGCCGCATCCGCGCCAACTTATAGCGCAGGGTGCGACTGCTGATCCCGAGCCGCGCCGCGGCATCCTTACGGCTGCCACCCACCGCCGCCAGCGTCTCCAGGATGCGCCGGTATTCCCGGCCCCGGAGATCCTCTTCCAGGGTGGCGCCGCTTCCCACCACCTCCGGCCGCATCCGTGGACCGGCCATGGACAAAGCGCCGGACGCAGCCGGCGCTCCCATCAGGCCGGCGGCAATGCCGCCACCATCCATCCCCTCCGTGGGCACCGGATCGAAGTGAACGGCGGCGGCGTCCACCGCGTCACCGTCGGCCAGAATCAGCGCCCGCTGGACCACGTTCTCCAACTCGCGAACGTTGCCCGGCCACTCATACTCCAGGAGCAACCGTTCCGCTTCCGGGGTGAATCGCGCCCCCTGGTGGCCCAACTGGGCGTACTTGGCCGCGAAGTTGCGGGCCAGCGGGATGATGTCGTTCGGACGCTCCCGCAGCGGCGGAAGGTGAATCGGAAAGACGTGCAACCGGTAGTACAGGTCCTCACGGAACCGACCGTCACGCACGTGCTGCCTCAAGTCGCGGTTACTGCTGGCGAGAACTCGCACGTCCAGCGGGATGGTCGTCTGCCCGCAAAGGCGCTCGATCTCCCGCTCCTGCAGCACCCGCAACAACTTGGCCTGCAAGCCGGGTTCGATTTCGGAGACCTCATCCAGCAGCAGGGTCCCCCCCTGGGCCTGCTCGAATTTACCGGCGTGGGCCCGGTGGGCACCAGTGAACGCGCCCTTCTCAAAACCGAAGAGCAGCGCCTCCAACATGTTCTCGGGGATCGCCGCGCAGTTGACCGCGATGAAGGGGCCTTCGGCGCGGGGAGAGCGATCGTGGATGTACCGGGCGAAGACCTCCTTGCCGGTCCCCGACTCACCGGTGAGCAAAACCGTCACCTCCTTGCCGGCCACCCGTTGCGCTAGAGCCAGCAATTGCCGGCTGCGCCGGTCCTCGGCCACCAGTTCCGGACCGGACTCGGTGACCCGGGCCACCGCCCCGGCGATCTCCGCCACGTCCCCGGTCTCCGAGACGTAGTCGGCGGCACCATCGCGCATGGCGGCCACCGCACCGCCGACACTGGCTTCCTGGGAGACCACCACCACCGGTGGCGCCATGGGGTGCCGGGCCAATACCCGCCAGCCGTCCCCATCCTCTCCACCTTCGCAACAAACGGCGGCGACGAACCCGCCGGCCTCCAGCAACGGGTTGGCCGCCACGGCGTCTTCCGCCTCGGCCACCCAAAAGCCCCCCTGCTCCAGGCGCTGGCGCTGCCCGCTGCGGCGACCCGCATCCCGGGCCACGACGAGCACGCGTTGTTGAGCCATACCGATGATCCCCCCTGAACTCATCCATCCGGCCGCGGCGAATTCCGGCGGCGCAGAGTAGATAAGCAACAGACATGCCAGGAGGGAGATCCCTGGAAAGATAAGGCGTTCCGGTACGCACGGACACGGGGGGCGCCGGTCTTCCGGCGCTCCGGCAACACTCGGCAGTCAGAATTCCGTCAGGCGGCAAAAAGCGGCACAACTTTGCCGCCGGGCGGCAAGGCAGAGCCGGTGACGCCCCTCAAAACATCAGGGACGATCGATCTCGTAGCGTCGCAACTTCTCCACCAGGGTGGTCCGCCGCAAACCCAGAAGGCGCGCGGCACGGCCCACCACACCGTCAGCGGCGCCCAGCGCCTGCCGAATCAACGCCTGTTCCACCCCGGTGAGGTAGTCCTTTAAATCGAGGCCCTCATCCGACCAATCGACGTGGGGCAGCAACGGTCCCTCCGCTCCGTTGACCGTTGCCTCCGAAGCCCCCCGGGTGGGGGACGCCGGTTCGCCCCCCCCCCGCGCGGCTTCACGGATCTTCTTGGGCAGGTTCTCCACCTGCACCTCCCCATAGGGGCACATGATAGCCACGCGCTCTACCACATTGGCCAGTTCACGCACATTGCCGGGCCACGAGTAGGCGGAGAGGCACGACATCGCCGCCGGACTGACACGCACGGAACCCCGCCCCTCCTCCTCGATGCGCCGGATGATCTCTTCGATCAGCACCGGGATATCACCCGGCCGGTCGCGCAGCGGGGGCACCTCGATGGGAAAGACGTTCAGGCGGTAGAAGAGATCCTCCCGGAAGGTGCCGTCCCGGATACCGGCATCCAGATTCCGGTGCGTGGCGGCAATGACCCGCACGTCGGCCTCAATGGACTTGTTGCTGCCGACCCGCTCGAACGTGCGCTCCTGGAGTACGCGCAGCAGCTTGACCTGCATATGCATACTCATATCGCCGATCTCATCCAGGAAGATGGTGCCGGACTGCGCCAACTCGAAACGGCCTTGGCGGGCGGAGATGGCGCCGGTGAAGGCCCCCTTCTCATGGCCGAACAGCTCGCTCTCCAACAATTCGGAGGGGATCGCCCCGCAGTTGATCGGCACAAAGGGCCGCGTCCTGCGGGAGGATCGGGCGTGGATGCTCCGCGCCACCACCTCCTTGCCGGTGCCCGACTCCCCCAGGATCAACACGCTGGCGTCGGTATCGGCCACCTGCTCGATGAGATCGAGGACCCGCTGGATGGGCCGGCTCTCGCCCACCAAGCGCCTCGCCTGGGGCCGGCGCTCGTGCTCCCGGTAGCGTGCGTTGTGGCTCAATGCCTGGCGCAAAGCCGCCGTGAATTGCGTGTGGCGCAGCGGCAGATCGAGAACGCCCAGCACCTCGGCGCTGAAATCCTTGGGGGCGGGACTGGAGAAACCTTCCGGGGATAACAAAAAGACAGGGAGATCCGGGGACGCCTCGCCCAGCGAGCGTACGGCCACCTCTTCGCCGCCGTCGGCGGTGACCAGAGCCAAAGCGAGCCCGCTGGTCTGCTCCGCCACCTCGCCGGCACGGGCGCGGTCGACGGGAACCACCGGATGCTCCAGGTACTGCAATACCGCCTCAATGCCGGAACGCCGCTCGGCGTCCTCATCGACGACTAGGACTTGGACCACCCGATTCCCCCTGCCCGCTCCATTTCCCCCTACGGCGAGTGGAAGTCTATGACGGCGGCGGGGCAGGCGTCAAAATTTCGTCGCCCACGGCCCGCGGCCCACGGGAATCACGAATCACGAATTACGAATCACTAGGGCTTGGCGGAGAATCGCCGGTAGGCATCGCTGGCGTCATGCCGCAGATGGGTGTCCCGCATGGCGACGGCGAACTCGTCACGGGCGGCCGTCATCCGCTCCCGGACCTCCCCTTCGGCAGCCAACGCCTCCGCCAGCCGGGAGCGGATGTACTCCCGGTCCTCCTCCGGGAACCCGTCGTGGAACAGCGCCTCGGCTTCGCGCTGCCGCAGGCGGTTCCGTTCCACGACGCCTTCCCAATCGGTATCCCGGGACAGCCGGACCATCTGCCGGGTCAACTCCACCACCCGCCGGGCACGTCGGCGAGGCAGATCGTTCCCGGCCGGTCCGGCGGCCAATTACTGCTCCCGCGCCGCCAAGGTCTCGGCGGCCTTGCGGCTGCGCGCCTCCGCCGGGATGGCGTCCCACGCCGACTTGATCTCGCGCATCAGGGAGGCGCACTCATCAAGGATGGCCACGTTGTTGCCGATATTGGCCTCCACCAGCCGCCGCTGCACATAGAAGTACAGCTCTTCCAGATTCCCCGCGATATCACCGCCGCGATCGTGGTCGAGGGCGCCCCGCAACCCGTCGAGGATCGCGATGGCCTTACCGATCACCTCCCCCTTACGGGACACCTCCCCCCGCTCCACGGCCCCGCGGGCCTGGGCGATCCGATCCAGAAGTCCGTCGAACAACAACTGGATCAGACGGTGGGGATCGGCGTACGCCGCACTGGAGTAGGCACCGACCTTTTGATATTGATTGATTCCACGATGCATGGCTGCGTAGCTCATCCCAGGCTCTGCCTCCGGTGGTTGGATTTATAAGCTCCTACAGTTTGGCGGCGGAGACAGAAAATTCTTTACCGTGATGGAGACCAGGAAATGGCGTATACACGTTTTTCTGAGCGCTATTTCCGCGCCGCGTTCATCGCATCCATGCGCTGCTCAAGGAAGTCGGAGGTGCGGTTGAACTCGGCCACCGCCCGATCCATGGCGGCGAATTCACGCCGTGTCCGTTCCCGCACCTGTTCCATGCGGCGGTCCAGCCTCTCCCGGTCGTCCTCGATTCTCCTCAACTGGTTTTCCAGCCCCTGGGTCCGAACACGAAGGGGGCTTTCCGCACCCAAGGACTCATCCAGCAGCCGTTGAACCCGGACAGCGATACCGTCCTCTTCGTCGGTGAAGAGCCGCGTCACCAACTCGGGATGCTGCTCCGCCGCCCGCTGAAGCCTGACCGAATCCAGCTCCAGGCTCCCGTCACGCCGGGTGATTACGCCGATATCGGTGAGGGCCTGGACCGGTTCCCCGCGCAGTTCCGCCAACGGCTCGGTGGCGGCCCGGGAGAGGCGCATCTGGATGCCCCGCAGGGTGGCATCCCCCTGCAGAGGACCCGACTCCTCGGTCTCGGGATCGTAGTGGGAGAGCCGGTTGAACTGGCCACGGACCGCGTTGTAGGTCTCGACAAACCCTTGGACCCGCTCTTGGATGAGCCCCTCCTGCTCTTGGATCTCGATCCGGGCGCGGCCCACGTCATTAAGGCTAAGCGTGGCGCCCTCGATGGCGTCCTCAATGCGGTTCTCGGAGCGGGTCACCGTCAAGCCGTCGATGGTGGCCACGGCGTCCTGGGCGGCACGGATCTGCCTCATCCCCCCGATCCCGTCACCGTCCCCCTCGGCATTCGAGACGAAAAAAAACGGAGAGAGATCGCCGGTGTCATCCTCCCCCTGCCGGGCATCGACCCCCAGAACGGCGTTGTGCTCACCGGTCTCCGTGGTCACCAGAGAGAGACGCGGCCCCTCACCGTCATCGACGATAGATGCGGCAACCCCTTCGGCCTGGCGGTTTATGGCATCACGAATCCCCAACAGGGTGGAGTCGTCATCACCGATGGTGACCGTTTGTTCACGGCCGTCACCAAAGATGATGATCAGCCGCCCGGTCCCCACCGGATCGGAACTGCTCTCGAAGGTCCCGGGTACCGTGGCCAAACGCTGGCTCTGGGCGAGTTGGACCACCTCCACATCATAGCCGCCGGGGATCGTGGCATCCCCCACACGGATATCGGCTACGCCGGGGTCCCGCGAGGCGCCCTCGATGGCGGAGTAGTTATCGGGATCGTCCAGGCCACGGATCTGCTCCTGGAACTCACCGAGCACCGAACGCATCTGCCCGAGGGCGGAGATCTCCGTCTGGATCCGCTCCTCACGTTGGGCCAGCCGGTTCTCCGTGGGCGCACGCTCCGCCTCCACCAGGTCATCGACGATCCCGGCGGTATTGAGACCGGAGCCGGCGCCCAACTTCTCCATGATCCGGGTATGTGGCGCCGGGCCACCGCCCGGAGATCCTGGGGCTACCATAACGCCTCCCGTCGTGCCGTCCGATGAACGCCTCTACAAGCAGTAAATTTATGCAA
>SKYL01000084.1 GCA_007127935.1 Halorhodospira sp.
CATTCAACTGCCCCGAATGCCCCGCCACACCCTCGATTTCGACCTCGACTCCCGGCACTTGGCCGAGCAGATCTACGCCGATCCCGCCCTGGTGCTCACCATGATCCGTCATATCAACACCCGCTCCCGGCGGCATATGCACAGCCGGCTCCACAGCATGGAAGAGGCTGTCATCCTCTGCGGCGCCAACGGCGTCCGGAAAGTGGCCGATAGCCTACCATCAGCGCAGAACGCACTCACGAAAAAACGTTACCGCGGCTACCTGCTGACCTGCGAGCGCGCGGTCCACGCGGCCTGCCAGGCGCGCCTGTGGGCGGGCCGGCTGGCCGATATGCTCCCCAACGAGGTCTACACCGCAACGCTGCTGCGTCACACCGCGGAGTTGGCCATGTGGGCCCATCCGGAAGGGGTCATGGAACTGATCCGCGAGATCGCCCCCGACCCGACCTACACCACCGACGCCGAATACGTCACCCTCGGTTTCACCTTGGGCGAACTCAATAACGCCCTGGCTCAACAGTGGCGGCTGCCCTACCTGGTGGCCGAGTCCTCCCAGAGTCTGGCCGCCAATTCCCGCTCGCCGCGCAGTTGGACGGTGGGCCTCGCCACCCGCCTGGCCGCCCTGGCCGCCTCCGGCTGGAACCACATGGAGATGGTCAACGTCCGCGAGGCGCTGGCGGACCTGTTGGAGATCGACGACGAAAACGTGCGGGAGATGATCACCGCCGGCGCTCGCCAAGCCGCGGAAATGTTGCCGTGGCAGCCGGTCACTTTCAACTCGCTGCTGCAAGATCAGAACGAAGAGGCCACTTTGGAACAGGTGGCGCCGGCCGTCAGCCGCGGCGGCGTCTGCCTGGCGACCCGCTGGCCCATCGTGCAGCGCATCCGCCGGGAGCTGGAGGACCGGGACTACCAGCGCAGCGCGGAGCGGCTCGCGTTGAAGCGGGAGGGAGGAGAGCAGAACGAGCACGACCGCGTCGCCAACCTGATCGTCACCGGGCTCTACGACGGCCTCGGCCTCAGCCGGGTGCTCTACGCCCAAGTCCTTGGCGACCATGAGACCCTCTCCGCTCACATGCTCCGCGGGGTGGAGGGCAACCCGGTCTTTCACCGTTTCCGCGTCGATCTCGGCCCGGACACCTTGATCCGCGATCTCTGCCAACAGCCGTCGGCGGTCTGGGTCCGCCGCACCCACTACACGAAGCTTCAGCCGCGGATGCCCGCCGCCCTGCAATCCCTCTCCGAGGGGCGGCCGTTCTATCTGGCCTCGCTCTTCGCCGGCGACCGGATTCGCGGTCTGATCTACGCCGACCGCCACCGCCTCGACAACGAATTGGACCGAGCCAGCTTCAGCGGCTTCCGGAAGCTGTGCGCCCTGGGCGCGGTCCGGCTCGCCAACCCGTAACGGCCCGACTACCGCCGGAAAGCGTTCCCGCTCATCCGGGCGGCCACGCCATCTGCCGGCCACCCAAGAGGTGGAGGTGGAGGTGATAGACATCCTGGCCGCCGTGCCCCCCGCAGTTGAAGACCGTCCGATAACCGGTTTCGGCGATACCCTCGTTATCGGCCACTCGGCGCGCAACCTGAAAGATTTCGCCGACCAAGTCACCGTCTTCGTCCGCGACGTCGTGGAGGGTGGCGATGTGGCGGCGCGGCACCACCAGCACATGCACCGGCGCCTGGGGATCGATATCCCGGAACGCCACCACCCGCTCGGTCTCATGGACGATGGTCGCCGGCAACTCCCCGGCCACGATCTTGCAAAAAATACAATCGGTCATGACTCCCCCCTCCCGGGTTCCATCCAACGGCCCGCTCAGCCGAAATCCCGCCGCCCGGAAAAGGCGTGGGAAAGCGTACCCCGATCCACCCGCTCCAACTCGCCGCCCATGGGCACCCCGTGGGCGATGCGGGTGGCCCGCACACCTGCCTCGCGGGCCAACTCGAAGACATAGTGTGCCGTGGCCTCACCCTCCACCGTGGTCCCGGTGGCGAGGATCACCTCGGAGACCTCACCGCCGCCCAGACGGCGCGCCAGCCGGTCCAGCCCGAGTTCCGCGGGGCCGATACCGTCCAGCGGCGAGAGGTGCCCGCCTAACACGAAGTAGAGCCCACCGAAGTCGGTGGCCTGTTCCAGGGCCGCCACATCACCGGTCTGTTCCACGATGCAGAGCAGCGACCGGTTCCGCCGTTCGCTCCGGCAGATGGCGCAACGCTCTTCCTCGGTGAGGACGCAGCACTCCGCGCACCGGCCCACATGCTCCGCCGCTGCGGCCAACGCATCGGCGAGGCGGCGGGCGCCGCCCCGGTCACGCTGCAACAGGTGCAACGCCATGCGCTGCGCCGATCGCGGCCCCACCCCCGGCAGGGCCTGCAGCGCTTCGACGAGTTCCGCCACCCGGGGCGAAAAGGCGGTCATGACCGGCGGCGCGCCCGCAAGCCCATCAGAACGGCATCTTCATCCCGAAGGGCAGGCCCAGCCCTTCCGTCATCCCGGACATGCGCTCCTCGCTCATCCGGCGGGCCTTCTCCACCGCGTCGTTGAACGCCGCGGCCACCAAGTCCTCCACCATCTCCGGATCGTCCTCGAACAGAGAACGGTCGATGGTGACGCGCCGCACCTCCTGGCGCCCGGTCATCACCACGGAGACCATGCCGGCCCCCGCCTCTCCGGTGACCTCCATGTTGGCAATCTCTTCCTGCATCTTCTGCATATCCTGCTGAAGCTTCTGCGCCTGCTTCATCAGGTTGCCGAGTCCGCCCTTCATGGTCATCCCCTCAATCTAGTGGTTCGGTTGTGAATCGTCCGCCGGCGGCGCCTGCACCGACTGTAGACGGCCATCGAACGCCCGGCAGATCTCCTCCACCGCCGGATCGGCGGTCACCGCCTGCTCCGCCCTTCGTTGGGCCTGTTCACGGCGATGGGCCTCTTCCTGGGCCGGTGTCCAGCCGGCGTCGCCGACGCGGATCTCCAAGCGGGTGACGCCGTCGAAACGTTCGGCCAGCGCCGCCAGCAGGCGCTCCCGCCGCTCGTCACTGAGTAGACAGCGGTGCGCCTCATCCATTTGAAGAATAACACGCTCCCCGTCGCGCCCCACCCAGGCGCAGTGGCTCGCCAAGGCGCCCAATGGGCCGCCCAATCCGGCGGCGATGGAGGCCCAGACGGCGCCATCCCCCTCCGGTCGCGGGGGGGC
>SKYL01000213.1 GCA_007127935.1 Halorhodospira sp.
CGACCGCCTGGAACCGGATCAGGCCCGAAGGGTGCGCGCAAGGATGCGCGCACCGGGCGGCCGCGCCGGGAGCGCGTCCGCCCGGCCCCGGTGGAAGGCGAGGCGCGCAGTGGGTCGCCGATCCCGGTCCCCGCCCCCGGTGATCGGCAATCCCTGCCGCAAACGCCGCGACAACGCAGCTAAGACCGCGGCAGAGTCACCCCCCGCTGCCCCATATACTTCCCATCCCGATCCGCATACGAAGTCTCACAAACCTCGTCCGACTCGAAGAAGAGCATCTGCGCCACCCCCTCGCGGGCGTAGATCTTCGCCGGCAGCGGCGTCGTATTGGAAAACTCCAGCGTCACGTGCCCCTCCCACTCCGGCTCCAGCGGCGTTACATTGACGATGATCCCGCAGCGCGCATAGGTCGACTTGCCCAGACAGATGGTCAGCACATTCCGCGGAATGCGGAAGTACTCCAACGTATAGGCCAGCGCAAAGGAGTTGGGCGGAATGATGCAGACATCGGAGCGCAGGTCGACAAAGCTCGACGCGTCGAAGTTCTTCGGGTCGACCACCGCCGAGTTGATGTTGGTGAAGATCTTGAACTCGTCGGCACAGCGCACGTCGTAGCCGTAACTCGAGGTGCCGTAGGAGATCAGCCGCCGGCCCTCCGCCGTGCGCACTTGTCCCGGCTCGAAGGGCTCGATCATGCCGTGCTCGGCGGCCATGCGCCGTATCCAGCGGTCCGACTTAATGCTCATAGGCGCCTCACGACGTGGTTCCGGGCAACAGGTGGCTCAGCATGGCGGCGGCCACCGCGAAGTAAATCAGGAAACCCGCCACGTCGGCAATGGAGGTAATCAACGGCGCGCTGGCCGTGGCCGGATCGAGGTTGAACCGGGTCAGGATGAACGGCAGCAACATCCCGATCATGCTGCCCATGAAGACCACCAGCACCATGGCCGCCGCCATGGCGATGGCGATATCGAAATCGCCGTCGGCGCGCCACAGGCCGATGAGCCAGACGGCGGCACCGATGGTCACCCCCAACGCCAGGGCCACCGACGCCTCCTTCCCCCACAGGCGCAGCCAGTCCTTGGGTTTGACGTCACCGGTGGCCAGGGCGCGCACCATCAGGGTCGCCGACTGCGTTCCGGCGTTGCCGCTGGTATCGACCACCAGCGGCATGAAGAGGGCGAGGACGAAGATCGCCTCGATGATCTCCTCGTAGGCGGCGATGATCTGCCCGCTGAACAAGTTGATCGCCACCAAGATCAGCAGCCAGCCTACCCTGCGGCGGTAGAGCAGCGACGGCTTGGCGTCGCGCATGGAGAGGTTCAGGGCGCTGACGCTGCCCATCTTGTGGAAGTCCTCGGTGGCCTCCAACTCGGCCACGTCCATGATGTCGTCCAGCGTGACGATGCCCAGCAAGATCCCATCGGAATCGACCACCGGCAGGGCGGTCAGGTCGTAGTGCTGGACCGTCTCCACCGCCTTCTCCCGGTCCTCGAAGGCCGAGACGCAGACGAAGTGGTGATCCATCAACGCCTCGATCTCGGTCTCCGGCTCGGCGACGATCAGTTGGCGGATGGTCAAGGCGTCCAGCAGCCGGCCCTGGGGGTTGGTGACGTAGATGACGTTGACCGTCTCCGCCTTCTCCCGGTGGTTGCGGATGTGCTGCAGGCAGCGGGCCACCGTCCAGTCGGCGCGTACCGCCAAGTAGTCCGGGGTCATCAGGCGGCCGACGCTCTCCTCGGGGTAGCCGAGAAGTTGCCGGGTCTCCCGCTGGGCCCCCGGCGGCAGCAACTCCAGCAGACGCTGGGTGACTTGGGCGGGCAGTTCCTCGAAGAGCGCGGTCCGGTCGTCGGGGGAGAGCCCGGCGATCACCTCCCGGGTCTCCTGGTCGGTCATGTCCTGCAGCAGGTCGTCCTGGTTCTCCGCCGACAGGTAGGCGAAGACCTCGGAGGCGCGGCCCCGGGGCAGCAGCTTGAAGAGAAAGATCCGGCGGGACTTCTCCAGTTGCAGGATCAACCAGGCGATGTCCTGGACGGGAAGCCCGTCGAGGGTCTGACGGACCTCCGTCCAACGCCGTTGGTCGAGCAGCGCGGCCAGGCGCTCCAGAATCTCATCGAGTTCCACGGCAGCCTCCCCGGACCCGTCCGGTTACCAGATCACCGCCGCCGCCATCGCCACCACCGCCACCGCCACGATCCCGGTCACGGTGGCCGTGCCGGAACCACCGGCCCTGGCGCCGTACCAACCACCCGTCACCTTCGCCACGCGGGTCAGCAGATCCTTGCCGGCGATCTCCGGGGCACGGACCACCCCGGTCAACCGGCCGGCGCCGTCCACCACCGGCAACTCGGTGATCCCCCGCCGCTGCATGCGGCGGGCGACCCGTCCGCGCTCATCCAACTCGTTGGCCGGCTCGACCCGGTCGACGACAGTCTCCACCGCGCCCTGATCGGCGCCGCCGGCCAACCGCTCCTTGGGGACCCGGCCCAGATAGGCGCCGTCCCCGGCTACCACGTAGAGGTGACCGGTGTCGCCGCCGAGCTTCTGCCGGGCGGCCACGGCGGCGGGCACGCCGGCGGTGACCACCGCGAAGCCGTCGTGCTGCCAGGCCCCCACGGCCTTCTCGGGTAAAGTCAACAAGTGCCGCAGCCGGCGGCGCTGATCCGCCGGCAGACGGCGCTCGATGGCGCGATAGACTTCGCGGTCCAGGTGGCGGGCGGCCCGGGCCAACCCGTAGGCGGTCATCCGCCGCGCCAAGCGGGCCGCCTCCGCCACCGGCAGGCGGGAGAGGGCCGCCGCCTGTTCCGACGGGGACGCGTTGTGAAAGTGCTCTACGAGCGTGTCGAGGCCGTTGGGACGGAACGCAATCTTCTCAGCCATGGCCTACTCCTCCGTACTCGGTGCCTGGACTCGCCCCTCGGGGCGGCCCACCGTGCACCGGCGGACCGCCCCGAGGGGCCCTGTGCCCGGCGCAAGCCGCCTTGCGGGCGGACGTGGACGTACACCACCGTCCGCGCGGCTGCGCGTGGCTACAGAGACAAACAGGGATTGAGGGAGGAACTCGGGGGAGCCCTCGGACCCTGCCGTCACCGGACCGGAATCACCCGGCGCGGCACGGCGGGACCGAAGAGCGGCTAGGCTCGAATCGACCCGTGCGGCACCCGGGCGGTGGCCCGGACGCGGC
>SKYL01000154.1 GCA_007127935.1 Halorhodospira sp.
CCGCCCTGGACCGCCTCCACCGCGAGGCGGCGCGTCTTGAAGAAACGCGCCGCCCACAGCCAACGGTCCAGCCGGACGCCGTCCTCCATCTCTATCCCTCGGCCTCTCGGTTGATGACCACGATCCCATCCTCATCGGCGTAGAGCCACTCCCCGGGCTGGATGGTGATCCCGGCGAAGGTGACGGAGACATTCCGCTCCCCGGCCCCCTTCTTGACACTCTTGCGCGGATGGGTATTAAGCGCCTTGACCCCGATCTCGATGGCCGCCAACTCGACACGGTCCCGCACACAGCCGTAGACCACGACGCCGGACCAACCGTTCTCCCGGCCCAAGGCCGCCAGGTTGTCGCCCAGCAGCGCGCAGCGCATGGAGCCGCCGCCGTCCACCACCAGCACCCCGCCCTCCCCGGGCTGGGAGAGCGCCTCCCGGACCAGGACGTTGTCCTCAAAGAGCTTCACCGTGGTGACGGGGCCGTGAAAGTGGCGACGTCCGCCGTAATCGCGGAACATTGGATTGGCGACCCGCATCTCCACGGCGGGGTCGTCCATATATGCGTCGCAAAGATCAGTGGTTGCCAATACCATGGATTCTCCTCCGCTCTCTCCTGGCTGCCGGGGCAGGGGTTGGTTTATGGTAGCGGTTCCATATTGAGGCGTCAGATCAGCCGGGCGCAAAGTGCTTTGACACCCCCGAAGCAAGGAGAGACCGGCGTGACCATAGACGAGGCACTCCTATTCAACAACTCCCGGCTCACCGGACTGGAGCGGTACTTGGCCGCCCTCACCGACAGCCACGGAGAACCAGAGACCGCGGCGGCCCTGTGCCACGCCGCTGCACGGCTGTTGCCTGAAACCCGGGGAGAACTGCTCCTCACCCCACCGGACCACGACGGCTGGCTGAGGGCCGGCGGGTGGACCGGCGGCATCGCAACCCCGTTGCACCCACCAGAGATGATCCCACGGGATCAGCCGGGCGAGGGCAGCGCCACCACCATACCGCTGACCGCGTTGGGCCTCACCATCGGTGAGATCCGTCTGCTCAACAACGACGTACAACCGCTCACCGAGCGCCAAGCCACGCTGGCCCGGATCATTGCCGCGGCCGGCGCCACCGCCATGGCCGGCCAAGTTCTGCAACACCGGCTGCGTCAGCGCAACGTCCGCGACCCCCTCACCGGGCTGTTCAACACCCGCTACCTGGAAGACACCTTGGAGCGTGAATTGCTCCGGTCCCGAAGGACGGGGGAAGAACTGGTGGTGGTCCGCCTGGAAGTGGATGGATTCCGTGGGTTCATCGCACGTTACGGGGCCGATACCGCCGACCGGCTGCTCCAATCCTATGCGGAAGTGCTCAACCACTCCTTCCGGGGTTCCGACGTCTGCTGCCGGGTCGCGGAGTCGGCGTTCACCATCATCCTGGTGGGGGCGCGGCTGGACGGCGGCGTGGAACGGGCGGAGATTGTCCGCACCGCCCTGGGACAACGGCACATCCGCAGGGGCGGCACGCCGCTACCGCCGCTCACCCTGTCCGCCGGTGTGGCATCCTACCCGGTCCACGGGGACAGCCGGGACACTCTGCTGGAAGCCGTGGCCGGCGCCATTGCCATGGCCCAGGACACCGGGGGAGACATTACGCGCATTGCGGAACAGGTACATGCGCCCACCGCCCCGACCCCATCCGAATGAACTCCGACGAGAACCGTAAATGAGATCGACCTTTACCGTCACCTACCACATCACCTGCCGCCCTGGAGAGGACCCGGAAGAGAAGGCACGGGGCATCGCCCTGGAACAGAGCGCTGAACTGCCCTCCCGCTGCATCCCCCCTGAATTGGGGGTGGTTCCCGAGATCCTTCGTCTGGAGCCGCGAGCCGACAGCCGCCATGAACTCGATCTGGCGTTTCCCGAGGCCATCACCGGCCTGGAGAGCACTCAACTGCTAAACAACCTGTTCGGCAACATCTCGCTGAAGAGCGGGATCCGCCTGGTCAACGTGGAATGGACACCGGCGCTGCTGAAGGCCCTGGGCGGACCCGGGCACGGGATCGACGGCGTGCGCCGTCTCTGTGGCGTGCCCCGCCGGACGCTCACCTGTAGCGCTCTGAAGCCGCTGGGGTTGACCACCGCCGCTTTGGCCGCCCACTGCAAGGCCTTTACCCTGGGCGGCATCGACCTGATCAAGGACGACCACGGGCTGGCCGATCAAGCCACCTCTCCCTTTCAGGAGCGCCTGATCGCCTGTCAGAATACCGTGGAGGAGATTAACGCCGCAACCGGCCGCGGCACACTCTACCTGCCTAACGTCACGGCTCCCCGCGGGAAGCTGGAGCAGCGCGCCGAAGCGGCCCGGGAAGCGGGATGCCGGGCCGTTCTGGTGAACCCCTTTATCGTCGGCCTCGACGTCTTGCAGTGGCTGCGGGATCAAATCGGCCTGGCCGTTATGGCTCATCCGGCCTTTGCCGGCGCCGTCGCCGGCCTCGATCACGGCATCGATCCGGCATTGATGCTCGGTGAACTGCCGCGCCTGTTGGGTGCCGACATGGTGGTCTACACGAACGCCGGCGGGCGGTTCCCCACCTACGACCAAGCCCTTTGCAACGCGATCAACCACCGACTGCGCCGCCCACTGCCCGGCATCGCCCCGGCCTTTCCGACCCCCGGCGGCGGCGTTGATGCCCAACGGGTGGGTGATTGGGTGGAGCGCTATGGACCCGACACCATCCTGCTCATCGGCGGCAGCCTCTATGCCCAGGGAGATGTGGAGGCCGCATCGCGGCGCTTCCTGGAAGCCGTGGACGTGGAGGCGTAGCCGCCGTGCCCGACTCTGTCTCCCCATCCAAGGTGCTGCGGCAGTCGGACCACCGTTGGACCGGCGTCCCGCTCAAGGCGTACAAGACCGACGGCACCCACTTCCGCGGCGTGATCCGGCAGACCTTGATCGGGGAGGGCGAAGGCGAGGAGCGGCCGGGTTTCATGACCCGCTACTTCGAGGTGGAGCCGGGCGGCTACACCTCCCTGGAACGCCATGAACACCCCCACGTGGTGGTGATCGTCCGCGGTCGCGGTGAGGTCATTCTCGACCGGCGTTTGGAGACAGTGGAGCCGCTGGACTGCGTCTATATTGCCCCGGAGTGCCTGCACCAGTTCCATACGGTGGGGGACGAGC
>SKYL01000174.1 GCA_007127935.1 Halorhodospira sp.
GACGGGTCGGAGCGTTTCCGCGAGGTCTTCAGCGAGAAGATCGTCTCCAAGGTGAACCTCTTCCGGCCACAGATCTTGATGATCTCCGCCGGCTTCGACGCCCACCGTTCCGATCCGCTGGCCACCCTCCAGTTGGAGGAGGACGACTTTGTCTGGGCCACGGAGCAGTTGATGGAGGCGGCGCGCAAGCACTGCGAAGGGCGTATCGTCTCGGTACTGGAAGGCGGTTATCACCACGGGGCCCTGGGCCGATCAACGGCCGCCCATATCCAGGCGTTGATGACGTAGTCCGCGGCGAGACCGGGAGCCGGTAAAGCCATGTACATCGACCACAACCGCGCCACACCCCACCTGCCGCCGATGCGGCCATCGGGGGTATCCAGTGTGCCGGCAGCTCGGTTCCCGACTCCGGCGGCGCCGCCCCTGCCGGCCGAGTGCCCACTGCGTCCGGGCGCGGCCCGGCCCAACCCGTGGGCGTACTACCCGGACGTAGACGACGGCGGTCGACCGCCACCCTACGCCCACCCAGGGGTGGAAGATGAATACGCGGACGGACCGCAGTTGCTAGCGCTACGCCTGGGCACCTTCGGTCTCTCCGGAGCCGCGGGTGCGGAACGGGATTATGATGGCGGCCGCTTTCTCCGTTCCTCACCCCACGACCTACCCCACAGTATTCAGTGGCTCCTCGACGTCCAGGCCATGGGGGAGTCGGAATTGGTGGGAAGGGGCGGCCGGCTGGATCTGATGGTGTGAAAGACTTCGCGGCATGAACATCCGAGATCGCTATCAAGACGATCTCCAGCGGGGAGTCATTGAACCCGACACCGCCCAGCAAGCGGCGGTGAATGCCCTACAGGATCTCCACGATCAACTATCCGAGGCACGCCCGGCGGCCTCCGGCTGGCGAAGACTCCTGGGTGGAAACCGGCGGAAAACACCCACCGGTCTCTACCTATACGGACCGGTGGGGCGGGGCAAAACCTACCTGGTGGACGCCTTTTACGCCGGACTACCGTTCAAAGACAAGCGGCGGCTCCACTTCCACCACTTCATGCGCCACGCCCACCGCGAGATGCGGCGTCTCAAGGAGGAAGCCGACCCTTTGCGGACCGTGGCCGCACGATTCGCCGCCGAGGCCCGCATCCTCTGCCTCGATGAACTCTTCGTTCACGATATCGCCGATGCGATGATCCTCAGCCGGTTACTGACGGCGCTGGTGAACGAGGGTGTCACCCTGGTGGCCACTTCCAACGAACACCCGGATGAACTCTACCGCGACGGCCTCCAGCGGATCCGGTTTTTTCCGGCCATCGATTTCCTCAAAAGCCACATGCGGCTGCTGTCCCTGGACGGCGGCAAGGATTATCGGCTGGACTTCCTGGAGAGCGCGGCCCTCTACCACGTGCCATCCGGCGCGGAGGCCGACACAATCCTCAACGACGCATTCGACCGCATGACGCCCGAACCAGGACGCTCCGATACGGATCTGGAAGTGGAAGGGCGCGTGATCCCGGTCCGCCGTTTGGCCGACGGCGTTGCCTGGTTCGATTTCCAGGCCCTGTGCGGCGGGCCCCGCAGCCAGAACGACTATATCGAACTGGCCCGCTGCCTCCATACGGTGCTGGTATCGAACATCCCACGACTGGACCGGGAACACGAAGACGAGGCCCGGCGGTTTATCGGTTTGGTGGACGAACTCTACGACCGGAGGGTTAAACTGATCTGTTCCGCCGATGCGCCCGTGGAGGCGCTGTATAGCGGTCGGCGTGTTGCCTTCGAGTTCCGGCGCACGGTGAGCCGCCTGACAGAGATGCAGTCCCACGACTACCTGGCTTCGGCCCACCGGCCCTGACGGAGAACACCATGTCGCCACTTCAGGAGTACCTGCTCTTCCTGGCCAAGTCGGTCACCCTGGCGGCCGTGATCGTGATTCCCATCCTCGCTGTCTCCATGGGCCGGCGCGGGGAGCGCGACGATGGCGGCGGCAAGCTGCGGGTCCGGCGGCTGGACGACGTCTATCGTGCCCGGGAACGGGCGATCCACGCCCAACTCCATAAGGGCGGCACATACCCGGCGGCGGGGGAAGACGAAGTGGGCGCGGGGGACAAGCCCCGGGGCCGCGACGGCGACCTCACCTCATGGGCGAACTCGCTGCTAAACCGCTTTCGGAGCGGCCCCACCGCCCAAGACGACGAGCGCCCCCGGATCTACGTGCTTAACTTCCGCGGTGACCTGCGCGCCCGCGCGGTGGAGGCCCTGCGGGAAGAGATCACCGCCATACTCGCCGTGGCGCGGCCCGGCAACGACGAGGTCGTGGTCCGCCTGGAGAGCCCCGGCGGCATGGTCCCCGCCTACGGCTTGGCCGCATCTCAACTGGCCCGGCTGCGTGACTCCGGGGTCCACCTGACGGTCTGCGTCGACCGCGTGGCGGCCAGCGGCGGCTACCTGATGGCCGCGGTGGCCGATCGCATCCTGGCCGCGCCCTTCGCGCTGCTGGGCTCCATCGGAGTCGTCGGGACCCTGCCGAACTTCCACCGCTGGCTCAAGAACCACGATATCGACTTCGAGCAGCACACCGCCGGCCCGTACAAGCGAACCTTGACGCTCTTCGGCGAGAACACCGAGGAGGATCGGCAGAAGTTTCGTGAGGACCTGGAGACTATCCACCACCAGTTTAAGGAGTTTATCCGCCGCTACCGCCCCGGACTCGACCTGGAGCGCACCGCCACCGGGGAGTTCTGGCTTGGGGAGCGGGCGTTGGAATTGGGGCTGGTGGATGAGATCCGAACCAGCGATGATCTCTTGATGGGACGGCGCCACGACGCCGTCCTCCTGGAACTCCGTTTCCAGCGCCGGGAGCGTTGGTCCCACCGGTGGATGCCGATGCTGGAGAAGCTTGCCACATGGATACGCCCATGAAGCCCCCACCGATGCCCGTACGGCGCGCCCCACCGGCTGCCCGGCGCACGCATCGGCGCGCCCAACTGCTTTACTATTTACCGGTCATCGACGCGACCACCGACGTGCGCCTGGGGGTACTGGCCGATCTCTCGCTGGAGGGGTTGCTGCTGGTGGGGGAGCACCGGTTGGAGCCGGGGCGGAGCCTCACGGTACGGATCGTCGGCGACCCCAATAGTGAACTGGCCGGCGACGTGGACTTGACCCTGGACGGAGAGGTCCGTTGGAGCGGACGCGATGTCAATCCGTCCCGTTTTGCGGCCGGCATCCGTTTTCTGCGGCCGGACGCCGCCACCCACCAAGCGGTGCGCACCGTCCTGAGGCGGCTGGGGATCGACGCCTACTACTGAGGCCGGAAGGCGGTGGTCACTCGGCGGGCGGCGCCTCGTCGGGCTTGCTCAGGACGAAGTGGTAGACCCCCTCCGGCTCTTCCCAGCGCTCCACCATCTCGGTGCCGGTCTTCTCACAGTAGGCGAGAAAGTCGATCACCGAGTGAGGGTCGGTGGCCCGCACCCAGAGCCGCTCCCCCGGCACCATGGACAACAGCGCCGTCCGCGTCTTCAGGATCGGCATTGGGCAGGCGAGCCCCCGCGCATCGAGGACCACCTCGTGTCCGGGGACGCCCGCGTCCACGCTCTCACCATCGGGGTCGACATTGATCATAGCGGCCATTGTACGCACGCGTCGCCCCCGAAGGCACAGATGCGTAGAATATGCACGCTCGACCACCGGTAGAGACGACCCCATGAACGAGACGCCCCGGCACCTGGACGACCACGACCCGCGCCCGGTCTCGGACCACCGCATCCGTGAACTCCACTCCCGCGAGGAGGTGGAGGCGTGGCGTGAGAAGGCCGAACAGTCCCACCGCGACTGGTTCGATGTCATGAACAACCCATACGGTAAAGAGTAATGCTGCCACACAAAATCCAGCTCCCGGACACCGACATCCCCGAACAGTGGTACAACGTCATCCCCGACCTGCCCCGCGCCCCCGACCCCTATCTCGGGCCGGACGGGAGCCCGGTGCCGCCGGCGGCGATGGAGGCCATCTTCCCGCCGGCCATCGTTCGCCAGGAGATGTCGGACCAGCGCTGGGTGCCGATCCCGGACCCGGTGCGCCAAGCCTTGGCCCTGTGGCGGCCCACCCCGCTCTTCCGCGCCCACAATCTGGAAGCGGCGCTGGAAACACCGGCGAAGATCTACTTCAAGTACGAGGGCGTGAGCCCGGCCGGCTCCCATAAGCCGAACTCGGCAGTGGCCCAGGCGTACTACAACCGGGAGGCGGGCATCCGTCGGCTGACCACCGAGACCGGCGCCGGGCAGTGGGGCTCGTCCCTCTCCCTGGCGGGACAGCTCTTCGGTCTCTCCGTGCGCGTCTACATGGTGCGGGTCAGCTACGACCAAAAGCCGTTCCGCCGCTCGATGATGGAGACGTGGGGCGGCGAGGTGATCCCCAGCCCCTCGAACATGACCGAGGCGGGGCGGCGGGCGCTGGCCGAGACGCCGGACACCGACGGCTCGTTGGGCCTGGCGATCTCCGAGGCGGTGGAAGAGGCCGCCGGCCGTAGCGACACCAACTACGCGCTGGGCTCGGTGCTCAACCACGTCCTCCTCCACCAGACGGTGATCGGCCAGGAGGCCCGCCGCCAATTGGAGATCACTGGCGACTACCCCGACGTAGTGATCGCTCCGTGCGGCGGCGGCTCCAACGTGGGCGGCATGTGCTTCCCGTTCCTCGCCGACAAGCTGGCTGGCACCTCGGTGCGGCTGGTGGCGGTGGAACCCACCTCCTGTCCGACGTTGACCAAGGGGGCGTACGCCTACGACTACGGCGATGTGGCCGGACTGACGCCGCTGATGAGGATGTACACGCTGGGGCACACCTTCATGCCGCCGGGCATCCACGCCGGCGGCCTGCGCTACCACGGCGACTCGGCGCTGGTCTCACTGCTCCATCACGAGGGACTGTTGGAGGCGGTGGCGGTGCCCCAGATTCCCACCTTCGAGGCCGGCGTCCTCTTCGCCCGGACCCAGGGGATCATCCCGGCGCCGGAGTCGGCCCACGGCATCCGTGTCGCCATCGACGAGGCGATTCAGGCCCGCGAAGAGGGCAAGCCGCGCACCATCCTCTTCACCCTGTCGGGCCACGGCCACTTCGACATGGCCGCCTACGACCGCTACTTGGCGGGGGATCTGGAGAACGACCGGGAAGACGGGCGCCACCTGGAAGAGTCCCTGGCCCGTCTGCCGCAGGTGGCGGGGTAAAAGCGTACCCCCCTACACCGGCACCCGGGGGTTGAGGCTGTAGCGCCCAGTCAATACGGCTTGACCGAGGATGTGGCCGGCCAACGCCTCCAACAGCTCGCCACCACGAAAAGCCCCTTCCACGGGTACTCGCTCGATGTCCAAGGCGTAGAGGGTAAAGAGGTAGCGGTGGGGGATGGAGTCGTTCCACGGGGGGCACGGACCGTCGTAGCCGAAGTGCTCCCCTTCCATCTCCGCGTCTCCGGCGAAGAGGTCAGTGTACGTATTCAATCCCTGGCGGGTTCCCAACGGGCCGTCCGGACCCGCCTTGCCGCCGGCCACCACGCCGTCGGAGAAGGCGCCATCCGGCAACTCTCCGAGCCCCGGATCGATGTCCACCACCAACCAGTGGTAGAAGTCTATCCGCGGTAGGTCCGCCGGGATCTCCCGGTCCTCCCGGTTCGCATCGCCCAACCGGCCGGGAACGTCCGGATCGTGGCAGACCAAGGCCAAAGAACGTGCCCCGGGTGGCAGGTCGGACCACCCAATGTGCGGATTCCGGTTCGACCCGAGGCGCATGTGGGTGGCGACATCCGGCACGCCGAAGGCGTACGCCTCCGGGATCGCCCCCCCGTCGGTTAAGCTGCGACTATGCACACGCATGGTGTTGCTCCTTTCCGCTGGGGTATGATCGGTTGACCAAATTGAATTGGGAGTGTGGGGCATGACGACGGAATACCTTTTTGCATACGGGACGATACTGCATGAGCCCGAGGATCCGCACGTCGCCATCGCCATCGACCGTTACGGAGAAAAGGTGGACGTCGGCTACGTCCGGGGCAAGCTCTACGACATCGGCGGCTTCCCCGGCGCAATCCCTTTGAAGAAGGACGAAGCGCATCAGGCCTCCTGGGTCTGGGGCACCATCCTGCGGCTGTTGTCGCCCAAGCGCGTTTTGCCGATCCTCGACGAGTACGAGGAGGTGGACTTCAACATGCCCCACTCCGGGGTGCACCGCCGCGAGCGGGTGGAGGTCTTCCCCAAGTCGACCCCCGAGGAACCCATCGAGTGCTACGTCTACTGGATCAATAAGATCCCCAGCAGCGCCAAGCTGGTCAAATCGGGCAGTTGGGCCAAGTACCTCGAGGCCTCGGCGCCGGTCCGCAGGCGGCGATAACATCAGAGCACGTAGACGAACAGGAACAGGCCCAGCCAGACAACGTCCACGAAGTGCCAGTACCACGCCGCCGCCTCGAAGCCGAAGTGGCGGCCCGCCGTGAAGTGTCCCGCCCACACCCGGACCAGCATCACGGCGAGCATGATCACGCCAATCCAGACGTGCAGACCGTGGAAGCCGGTCAGCATGTAGAAGAGGGCGCCGTAGATCCCGGTATCCGGCCGGAGTCCGAGATCCCGCCACGCGTGGCCGTACTCGTAGATCTGGATGCCGAGAAAGAGCGCGCCGAGGACAATGGTCGCCGCCAGGAAGACCAACACCCGACCCTGGCGGCCGTGCCGCATGGCGTGGTGCGCCACCGCCAGGGTCACACCGCTGGTCAGCAGGATCAGGGTATTGACGGCGGGCAGGCCCCAGGCGGCCATCGGCGTGAAATCGAGATCGAGGAAGCCCGGTCCCGCCGTGGGCCAACTCAGCACCACCCCGTCCCAGAGAAAGCGGCTCGTGGCCGGGTCCTCTCCGCCCAACCACGGGACGGCGAAGACCCGCACATAGAAGAGCGCACCGAAGAAGGCGGCGAAGAACATCACCTCGGAGAAGATGAACCAGATCATCCCCCAACGGAACGACCGCGCCATCTGCGGGCTGTAGAGTCCGGCGGCCCGCTCACGGATCACGTCGGCGAACCAGCCCACCGTCATCACCACGGTCACCGCCGCCCCCAACAGCAGCACCGGCATCCCCCACGCCAAGCCCTGCAGATAGCCTGCGGCACCGAGGCCGAGCCCCAATAACCCGAACGAGCCGACAATGGGCCAATAGCTGGCCTCGGGGACGTAGTATGGGGTGTGGGTCTCGTTGCTCATCGGTCACCCCTCCAGGTCAAAGAGGGTGTAGGAGAGGGTCACGGTCTTGACGTGGGACGGGATGTCGGGGTTGACGATGAAGGTCACCGGCAACTCCCGCGCCTCCCCGGGCTCGAACTCCTGGCGCTGGAAGCAGAAGCACTCCGGCTTGCCCAGATACCGCGCCGCGCTCCCCGGCGCCACGTTGTAGCTCGCCTGCCACGCCCGTGGCTCCCCGGTCTCGTTCACCGCGCGGTAGCGGGTGGTCACCAACGCCCCGGGGTGGACCTCCAACCGCCGTTCCACCGGGGCGAAGCCCCACGGCGCGCGGCCGTTGACCGAGGCCACCAACTCCACCGTCACCGTGCGGCTTTCATCCACGGCGCCGACATAGCCACCCCGGTCCCGGTCGCTGCCGTCGGCGGCGATGAATCCCTGAAAGCCGGTGACCTCGCAGAAGATCCGGTAGGCCGGCACCAGCGCGAAGCCGAAGCCGAACATCGCCACCACCACCACCAGGCAGCGGCGGACCAGGGGGCCGTGACGGGGAGCTGTGAATTCTCTTTCCATTACCGCCTCCTCAGCCGCCCCACATGCGCGAGACGGTAACCAGGTAGACCGCCAGCGCCGCCGCCGCCAGCAGTGCGACGGTAACGGCGACTCGGCGGCGGCCCGGGCGTTGTGAGCGGCGTGGGCGGCGGCCGTCCATCACACCACCTTCGGCGGTTCGTGGAAGGTGTGGTGGGGCGCCGGCGAGGGGACCGTCCACTCCAGCCCCTCGGCCCCCTCCCACGGCTTGGCCGGCGCCGGCTTGCCCCGGCCCCGCATGCACTGGATCACCGTCCAGACGAAGATCAACTGCGCCGCCCCGTAAGCGAAGGCGCCGACGGACGAAACCATGTTCCACTCCATGAACTCCACCGGGTAGTCGGCGATCCGCCGCGGCATCCCGGCCAGGCCCAGGAAGTGCTGCGGGAAGAAGACCAGGTTCATGGCCACCACCGAGGTCCAGAAGTGGAGCTTGCCGAGGCGCTCGCTGTACATCACGCCGGTCCACTTCGGCAGCCAGAAGTAGACGGCGGCCATGATGGCGAAGATGGAGCCGGAGACCAGCACGTAGTGGAAGTGGGCCACCACGAAGTAGGTGTCGTGGTATTGGAAGTCCACCGGCGCGATGGCCAGCATGATCCCCGACAAGCCGCCGATCGTGAACAGCACGACGAAGGCCAGGGCGAAGAGCATCGGCGTCTCGAAGGTGAGCGCGCCGCGCCACAGCGTCGCCAGCCAGTTGAAGACCTTCACCCCGGTGGGGACGGCGATGAGCATGGTGGCGAACATGAAGAAGAGCGTGCCGGCCGTGGGCATGCCCACCGTGAACATGTGGTGCCCCCAGACGATGAACGACAGGAAGGCGATGGAGGCCACCGCATAGACCATCGACGTGTAGCCGAAGAGCGGCTTGCGGGCAAAGGCCGGGAGGATGGTGGAGACGATGCCGAAGGCCGGCAGGATCAGGATATAGACCTCTGGGTGGCCGAAGAACCAGAAGATATGCTGGTAGAGGACCGGGTCGCCGCCGCCGGCCGCCGAGAAAAAGCTGGTACCGAAGTACTGGTCGGTGAGCAACATGGTGATAGCCCCGGCCAGGACCGGGATCACAGCGATCAACAGGAAGGCGGTGACCAGCCACGTCCAAACGAAGAGCGGCATCTTCAACAAGCCCATCCCCGGCGCCCGCAGGTTGAGGATGGTGGCGATGATGTTGATGGCGCCCATGATCGACGAGATGCCGGCGATGTGGACGGCGAAGATCAGGAAGGGGAACGCCATGCCGGTCTGGAGTACCAGCGGCGGATACATGGTCCACCCCGCCGCCGGCGCGCCGCCCGGCAGAAAGAACGTCACCAGCATCATGGAGAACGCCGCGGGCAGGAGCCAGAAGCTCCAGTTGTTCATCCGCGGCAACGCCATGTCGGGGGCGCCGATCTGCAACGGCACCATCCAGTTGGCGAGGCCGACGAAGGCCGGCATCACCGCGCCGAAGACCATCACCAGGCCGTGGACGGTGGTCATTTGATTGAAAAAGTACGGGTCGACGAAATCCATGCCGGGCTGAAAGAGTTCCGCCCGGATGACCATGGCCATGGCGCCGCCGATGAAGAACATCGCCAACGAGAAGAGGAGGTAGAGGGTGCCGATGTCCTTGTGGCTGGTGGTCAAGACCCACCGGCGCAGAAACCCCCGGGGCTTGGCGGCGGCGTGGGCGCCGTGGTCGGGATGGGTGGCGACGCTGCTCATCCGGCTCCCCCCTCTCAGCGTCCGGCGACGGAGGTCTCCCCGTCGGCGGTGTCGTGCCGGGCGGCGACCCAGCGGCGGAACTCATCGGGCGGCTTGGCCACTACCACCACCGGCATGAAGGCGTGGTCACGCCCGCACAACTCGGCGCAGGCGCCCCGGTAGACGCCGGGCTCCCCGATCTCGGTCCACGCCTCGTTGATGAAGCCGGGGATGGTGTCCTTCTTCCAGCCGAACTCCGGCACCCACCACGAGTGGATGACGTCGTTGGCGGTCAGCAGAAAGCGGATGCGGGTATCGGTGGGCAGGACCAGCGGTTGGTCCACGTCGCGCAGGTAGTGCTCCACCTCCCGCGGGTCGGTCTCGGAACCGAGGCGGCGCGCCCGGTCGCTCGCCTCATCGAGGACGCTGTAGAAGGCGATGCCCTCGGCCTCGCCGTCCAGGTACTCGTACTCCCAGAACCACTGGTAGCCGGTGACCTTGACCGTCATCTCGGCCCCGGAGGTATCTTCCACGGCCAGCAATGTGCGCACCGCCGGGACCGCCATGACGACGAGGATCAGAAACGGGACGATGGTCCACACCACCTCCACGGCGGTGCTGTGGCTGAACCGGGCGGGGGTCACCCCCCGGGACTTGCGGTGGAAGGCGATGGAGTAGGCGAGAGCGCCGAAGACGACGATGCCGATCACGACACAGATGGTGAGGACGAACATATGGAGGTCGTAGACCGCCTCACTCATCGCGGTAGCCCCACGGGGCATGTTCAGTGCGCGGAACCCCTCCATGACCTCTCCCGGATCACCGACCTACCCCTTTGTTTTAGTCGGTATTCCGGAGGGTGCAAACCACAATTGTCGAAGGTTTAATCGAACACCAAGCCAAGCAGGCCATCCAGATAGGTGGCGACCACCTCCGGCCGGGGGTCGTCAAGGACCGGTACCCAGCCTAGGCGGGGGGCCGGGAGGCGTTCATCCAATGCCGCCACCTGGGCGGCACGGCGGGGGTCGGCGCCGTCCAACTCCACCGCCACCCAGCCGCACAGTTCGACGCCGTCCCGCTGGATCGCCTCGGCGGTCAACTGCGCGTGATTCAGGCACCCCAGGCGGATGCCCACCACCATGAGCGCCGGCAGACCGGCGGCCCGGGCCAGGGCGGCGATGTCGCGGCGGCCGTCCAGGGGGACGCGCCAGCCACCGGCCCCTTCCACCACGGTGAAGCGCGTTTGGGCGGAAGCGCGGATCGCCTCGGCCAGGGCGTCCACGTCGATGGTTCGCCCCTCTTCCGCCGCCACCAGGTGCGGCGCGGCGGCGGCCGTCAGGGCGCACGGATTGACCTGCTCGTAGGGCGGCGGCGGATCGAGGAGGCGGCGCAGGATCTCGGCATCCTCGTTGCGCGGCCCGGCCGGGGTCTCCTCGCAGCCGGCGGCCACCGGCTTGAGGACGGCGGGCGGGCGGCCCCGTTGCACCATGCCGTGGACCAGGCCGGCGGCGACCACGGTCTTGCCGATACCGGTGTCGGTGCCGGTAATGAACAATCCCTTCACCGCAGTCGCCCGATATCGGCCACGTCGATGCGCGCCTCCCCCGGCGGGCCGTCACCGCCGGGCCGCCGGGCGTCGCCCCCGGCGTAACCCAAGGCGTGACCCCAGGCGTGGCCGTAGACCACCTCGTAGGTGGCCGGGATTCTCCCATCCGGCTGGCGGAACTCCATGCTGTAGGCGGCCTCCACCCGGCCCAGCCGATGGGGCGAGCAGAGACCGCGCGACCGGCCGGTGGTGGCGTTGACCGCCCCCAGGGCCTTGAGGTCGCGCATCACGTCCCGGGGTTGCTCGTAGGTCAGCGTGAACGGCTCGCTGTCCATTACCGGGTCGGCCAGTCCGCACCGCAGCATCGCGTCACCGACCCGTTGGATATCGGGGAAACGGCTGACGTGCGTGTACTCGTCCACCCCCCCCCAGGCGGTGCGCAATTCATGGAGGGTCGCCGCGCCGAAGGTAGTGAACATCAGCGCCCCGCCGGGGGCGAGGACCCGACGGATTTCGCCCATTACCCGGTCGAGATCGACGGCCCACTGCAAGGTCAGGTTGGAGAAGATGAGATCGAAGCCGCCGTCGGCGAACGGCATCCGCTCCATATCGGCGCAGACACAGTGGAGCCGCCGGAACCAAGGCGCCCGGCGGCGGGCCCGGCGCAGCATGGACGGCGCCAAGTCCATCGCCACCACCTGGGCGTGCCGGTAACGGCGCATCAACTCCCGGGTCGCCCGCCCCGGCCCGGCCCCGATATCGA
>SKYL01000137.1 GCA_007127935.1 Halorhodospira sp.
ATTCAGGAAGCAGCCAAAGATGCCATCGATGAAGGGAAGTGGTTTGCCTACCCTCCTGTAGCTGGATATCAGGATCTCCGCGAAGCCATCGCAGCCAAGTTGAGAGATGTCAATCACATAGGTGAAGCTAAAGCCGAAAATATTATGCTCAGCACTGGCGCTAAGCATTCCATCGCCAATATTTTTATGTGCCTTATCAATGAAGGTGATGAAGTTGTCATTTTTAGCCCATATTGGGTAAGTTATGCTGAGATCATCAAGCTTGCAGGCGGGGTTCCGGTTTTGATAGAGGGAAACCTTGAAAACAATTTTAAAGCTACCGCCGACCAATTAAGAGAGGCTCTTACAGATAAGACTAAAGCGGTAATATATTCCTCTCCATGTAATCCTACGGGGTCTGTATTCAGCCAACAGGAGCTGGAGGCTATAGCCGATGTGATCAAGAGCAAAGACAATCTCTTTGTGATAGCCGATGAGATATATGAGCTGATCAATTTTACAGGAGCACATTCGAGCATTGCATCCTTTCCGGGAATGTTCGAAAGAACAATTACTGTAAATGGCTTCTCTAAAGGATATGCCATGACCGGTTGGAGAGTAGGTTATATCTGTGCACCCGTAGAGATCGCTAAAGCCTGTGAAAAAATGCAGGGTCAATTCACCTCCGGTGGAAATACCATCGCACAACGTGCGGCATTGGCTGCTATCAGTGGAGATCATGGCCCATCTACTGTTATGGCAGATGCCTATCTGCGCAGAAGAGACTTGGTATTAGAACTTATTCAGGATATTCCGGGGTTGGAAACGCACGTGCCTGAAGGGGCCTTTTATTTCTTTCCCAAAGTAGATTCTTTCTTTGGTAAGTCTTCCGGTAAGCATACGGTAAATAATGCGGATGATCTGTGCCTTTACTTATTGGATGAAGCCCATGTGTTATTGGTGACCGGTGCTGCTTTTTGAGCGCGACAGTGTGTCAGGTTATCCTATGCTGGCTCTGAAGATGATCTCAGAGAGGCTTTAAAGAGGATGAAGGAAGCCCTTGCAAGATTAAAATAAAGCATTATTCATATATTTAAGCGTACACATATGCCTGAAATTCTGGTAATCACACCCGTCAAAGATGCACTCGAGTATACGCTTAAAACCGCAGAAGCCATTCAGTTGTCTTCTATAGCTGTTGAACATAAAATATTTAATGATTTCAGCTCAGAGGCTACTACTAAGGCTTTGGAGGAAAATAAAGGCCGTATCGGTTATTCCCTAATAAATCTAGAGGAAATAACCGATACGCCTTCTCCTAATTATAAGCTAGTCCTACAGATGGCCCAAAAAGAAGCCATTGAAAAAGGGGTGCCGCTAATTATAGTAGAGTCGGATGTGGAAGTAAGGAAGGATACACTAGAGCGGTTGATGAGGTTTTATAAAGAGCATGCCAAGATAGGACTGATAGGCGCCATAACTGTGGATTATGAGGGAGAGGTGAACTTTCCTTATCTAAAGTTTAAAAATGTAAAGGAAAAAGAAATCGCTACTTCAAGAAGTTTGAGTTTTTGCTGTACTTTATTTTCTTTGGAATATTTAAAATCCTATGATTTTATGGATTTGGACGATACCAAAGATTGGTATGACACTACTATCTCTCAGACATCCATAAGTCTCGGTTTCAAAAACTACGTATTGATGGATGTGCAGGTTTTGCACAAGCCCCACGGAAGCCGTCCATGGAAAATGTTGAAATACAGCCAGCCGCTTAAGTATTATTGGAAGAAGTTCTGGCATGGAAAGGACAAAATATAAGCGGTAAGAAATGATCGAAAAATCAATATCCGTAATTATTCCTAATTATAATGGAGCCAAATTACTTGAAAAATACCTGCCTTATACTTTAGCAGCTTTAGAAAAAGTCAGCTCCTGGGAAGTGATAGTGGTGGATGATGCATCTTCAGATGGATCAGTCGATTTTATCAAATCCACCTATCCGGATATAGTTTTGGTACAAAACAGGGAGAACAGCGGTTTTTCTGTTACCTGCAATGCGGGCATGGAAGTCTCCCGGTATAATTATCTCTTCTTCCTTAACTCAGACATTAAGCTTACTCCCGGGTATTTTGAAAACCAATGGTCTGTTTTTGATCGGGAGGATACCTTTGGGGTAATGGGTAAAATACTGGAAATGGATAGTGGTGAAATTGAGGTGGCGTCCAAGTATCCCAGGAAGGTGGGCAATAAATATAAGATATCATCGCAGTTCTATTATACGGGTGAGGGGACTTTTGCCCCCACAGCCTTTCTTTCTGGGGCAAATGCATTGGTAGATGCAAAAAAAATGAAATACCTGGGAGGATTTGATACCATTTTTTCCCCCTTTTATTTCGAAGACCTAGACCTGGGTACTAGAGCTTGGAGAATGGGATGGAAATGCTTTTATGACCATAAAAGTGTTTGCTATCACCTGGGTTCGTGTACGATCAAGCAGGAGAACCTGAAAAAAGGAATCAAGGAGATTTATTTCCGCAATAGGCTTATTTTTCACGGGATTCATTTGCATGCATCAGCATTGTCTCAATTTCGGCTACAAACCCTCTTTTTGGAAGTGCTTCCCAAAGTAGCCATTGGCCAGTTTTGGATTTATAAAAGCTATAAATCATTTCTACAATATGAACAAAATATAAAGCAATCCAGAGATATACTTGAAAATCAGATGACAGCTCATCAAAGTAATATCGCACTGTTTGATATGATTAAGATACTGGATAGAGAAATGGCCAGAGAAGAGATTTTATGGCTGTAAATTATAGATCTAAAGCTTTTTGAAAATCCTCATAAAGCGATTGATATTTTTAGAATGTGTTCGGCTGCTCCGAAGTGGGCCGTCCAGTTCACGGTAAAAAAAATCTTTATGTTTCTTATTGAGAAAGTCGATAGTCTTTCGCTTGCCTTCTCTTTTGACACTCTTACGGCGCGACGTGGAGCTGGTTCTATAGTAGAAGCCTATAAAAGGCAGCTGAACTACTTTTCCGCCATTCTTGAGCATTGAAATCCAAAATTCCCAGTCCTCATACCCCCATGTCATTTCTTCTGCATAGCCGCCTATCGCTTCCCAATCTGATTTTCTATATACCCCACTCACAAATATC
>SKYL01000308.1 GCA_007127935.1 Halorhodospira sp.
AATGAGTCGCGCCGTCCTCGTTTCCCAGCGGTCCGCAGGTTCACCGAACATCGGCGGCATCATGAGCTTCGAGCGTGACCTGCCCGCGACCATCTGTGAGGCCAGCGTGCCACACTCCTCGCAGCGAAGCGGTGATGCTCATCCCGGGGCGAGGCGTCTCGAGCGTCGCTGATCAACGTGTCATGCATGGCCACCTTCTCGCGGGCGCTGTCATTGCCGCTCGGCAGCTCGATGATGTCGGCATCGGGGTGTTCAGTATGGCTCGCTACTCGGAGCCTCGTGGCATCGTCCTCCCTTCGGCCAGTTCCACCAAGGCGCACGAAGTGATCGCAAGACCTGCTACGGCTATCCGCTCGCCGATCGCCAGAAGTCTACCGACGAGTGTAGCCGCTCCGCGCACGATCATGTCGGACCTGGCTTGGTCTCGCTCAGGCCCTTGCGTCGGAATGTGACATAGTTTCCGACGGCATGATGTGAGGTTACTCCTCCGCTGCGCGTGCAGAGCGGGAGAAGTGTGGGGTAGACGTGAGAGGTACTATTGTGGGCCGCATGGGTGAAGCTCGAGGCAGATGGTGATCGGCGACCGGCTCCGTCCGCGGTGGTGGATGCTCGTCGCCGTCACACTGGTCGGTTGTGTCACGTTGGAGCCGTTCCCGCCGCCGCCCGGCATCGAGGTCGCGCCGGTGATTTCGGCGTTCGTGGCTTCGCCGGATGTGGTGGATGCGGGTGGTGCTGTGACGTTGTCGTGGAGTGTGAGTGGTGCGGCGTCGTTGCGGATCGAGCCGGGTGGCGTCGATGTCACTGGGCTTGATGAGGTGACGGTCTTCCCGGGTTCGACGACGACGTTCACGCTCGTGGCGTTGAATGGTGCGGGGCACAGTACGAGTGAGACGACGGTCAGCGTCCAGGGGGTCGTGGATCCCGAGCTTCCGGTGATCAGCACGTTCGATCCGGTCACCCTCGTGAACCCGGGCCTCTCGAACACGCTCCGGTGGGTGGTCCAGGGCGCTGAGCGCCTCACCCTGTTCGGCCCGGGTGTGGAGGGCGGGGTGGACGTCACCGGTGAGACTGCGTGGGGGCCGTCGTCGGCGCTCCCGCCGGGCGCGGTCTTCAGGCTCGTTGCGACCAACGTTCATGGTTCCGTGGAGGCGATGACGTTCGCGTCTCGGGAGGTGGCGACGTTCAGTGTGCTGGTGGCTGGGCAGAGCAACGCGCAGGGTGTGAACGTGAGCGCCAGCGAGGCGCTGGCGGCCATTGCGGCTCAGCCTGGCGTCCGCATGCTCGGGAACGACTACGTGTGGAAGGCGGCGTACGAGCCGCTCGATGACTGTATCGACCAGGTCGACGAGGTGAGCGCCGACTACCGTGGGGGGTCGTGCAGCTCGTTCGCGACGTCGAACACCTCGGGCGTGTCGTTCGGGGTGAGCCTCGGGAACAACGTGAGCGCCGTGACGCGCGGAGAGGTGTTGTTGATCCCGTCGGCTCGTGGGGGGAGCAGCGCCAACGCATGGAGGCCCCCGAGCGACCCCTATCGCACGGACAGGTTGTTCGGCAGCGCCGCCAACCGAGCGAGGCTCGCGGCGGTCGAGCAGGGTGCGCCGCTCGGTCACGTGTACGCTGACGCCTCCTTCGGCGCCGTGGCGTGGTTCCAGGGTGAGACGGACACCAGCGACATAGATCAGACGGACCGCTACTACGCGCGGACGGACGCGGTGTTCGATGGCTTCCAGCAGGTCCTGGGTGCGCCGATCATCCTGGCGCAGCTGAGCCGGCGTGGGCCTACGGGCGCTTCGGATGACCCGGATGGTGCGAAGCGCAATTTGCTTTATCAACGTGTGCGTGAGATGCAGCGTCGTATGGCCGCGGGCGCGCTCATGCTCGACGGAGAGCCCTCGTCCGAGGCCGAGGCGCGGCGTCACCTAGTGGTCACGCACGATCTGCCGCTCGCGGACGGCGATGGCCGGCACCTCTCCGCCGATGCGCAGATCGAACTGGGGCGGCGGTTCTCGCTAGCGATCCGTGAGCACCTCCTGGGGCAGAGTGTCGACGGCACTGGGCCGCGTCTGGTGGGGGTCGAGAAAGCGTCGCTCACCGTGGTGCGGGTGCGTGCCGACCGAGGCATCACTGCGCCGGCGTCGTCGGGGGCGTCGGCGTACTCCGGTTACTTCGCCGTGTTCTCGAGTGGGAAGCAGATTCCGGTGAGTGGCATTCAGCGTGATCCGAACGATGCTCGAGTCGTCCTGATCACGCTCGGCGAGTCCGTTGGCGGTGCGGTGGAGGTTCGCTACATGCCTCCAGCTGGTGCGCTCGGTGAGGTCGCCGCTGATGTGATCAGGTCGCTGACGTGCAGCGAGCCGATGCCGGGCACGAGTCTGTGCCTGCCGATGCCGGCGTTCGGCGTGGCGACCGACGCGGAGACGGCCAGCACGCTGCGCTTCTTCGAGCAGTTCGACGACCTGGATCGGGAGTGATCGGCGCCGCATGACGCTTCGCACGCTGCCTCGCGCGCGGATGCGATACACATGCTCCAGGACACGCTCGAGGTTGAGGGCGGCCTGTCCAGGACACGGGGCCCAGCTCGTTACAGACCGCTCGGGGCGAATGGTGACATAGTTCGTTGACGGCATGATGTGAGGGCATCTCCTTTGTGAGGGCAGGATTCGAGGATCGTGGATGCGCGTCAGAGAGACTAGGTACTGTGGTGGGCCGCATGGTCGAAGTTCGAGGCAGATGGTGACTCGCGACCGGTTTTGGTCACGGTGGTGGATGCTCATTGCCGTCACGCTGGTCGGGTGTCTCACGGTGGAGCCCGTCCCGCTGCCACCCATCATCGAGGCATTCGCTGCCTTGCCGGATGTGGTGGATGCGGGTGGTGCTGTGACGTTGTCGTGGAGTGTGAGTGGTGCGGCGTCGTTGCGGATCGAGCCGGGTGGCGTCGATGTCACTGGGCTTGATGAGGTGACGGTCTCGCCGGGTTCGACGACGACGTATACGTTGATTGCGGCGAATGCGTTTGGAGAGCGGACGCGGGATGTCGTGGTCGTGGTGAGCGACAGTGGGAACGGTGTCGAGGAGGCGCCGGTGATTTCGGCGTTCGTGGCTTCGCCGGATGTGGTGGATGCGGGTGGTGCTGTG
>SKYL01000267.1 GCA_007127935.1 Halorhodospira sp.
ATTATCAGGTACAGCCTTTCTTTCTAAGTTTGCCACCGGTGGAGACGAGCACACAGCCGTACCAACGAAGGTTTCAAACTCAAAAGCCAGATCTGTACCACAACTACGCTAAGGTAGGCTTGGGTAATTATAACTCTCCGCTGGCCGAAATCTATATCAATAATGTGGCGAGTGACTATAGAAACTTTGGAGCTTATATACACCATCAGGGTTTTTACACCGGACCGGTAGATGGCAGAAATTCAGCTGAGGACCATACCAAAGTAAGATTTGATGGCAGCATGTTCCTAGAGGGAATGGAAGTATATGGCAAGGTGGGATATGATAGGGATAAGCATCATTTCTATGGATATACACCACGTCTGGAAGTTGATAGGGACACCATTGGACAGATTTTCCATACCCTATATGGTAATGCCGGAATCAGAAATATCAACCAGACTCAGACTTTTAATTACGACGGTAATATCTCTTTGAGGTTATTCAATGATAACTTCATCGCTAGGGAGCATGAACTCGGAGTCAATGCCAAAATGGGATTTAGGGCAAATGATAACCTAAGGGTAGTGGTGAATACAGACGGTTATTTTACCTCTCCATCAGATCTTTTCTATAGAGATATCAACAGAAACTACCTAAGAATCAATCCTTCCGTAGAATATATCCGTGAAGGACTGAGAGTAAGGGCCGGTGCCAATATGGTATTGGAAAATGATATCACGGCAAATAAAACTTCCGATTTCCATATCTTTCCAAATGTACATGCTTCCTATAACTTCACTGAGGAGTTAGGCCTGTTCGTAGGCTTGGAAGGGGATGTCATCAGAAAAACCTATTATGACTTCGCCATGGAAAACCCCTGGTTAGGTCCAAGTGACAGGTTGCTGAACACCATCCAGAATTACCAGGCAAGTGCAGGGGTAAGAGGGGATGTCAATGACGAGCTCAGCTATAATGTAGGCCTTAAGTACGGAAGGTTCCGTAACATGCATTTCTATGGCAACAATGCTATGGACAGCACCAGGTTTGCATTAATGTATGACGATCAAACAGATGTCCTTAACTTCAATGTAGGGGTGGGATGGAAGTATGAGAACTGGTACAGATTACAGTTGGCCGCAGATTACTACCAATATAACCTGTCCAACCTTACCGGAGCATGGCACCGTCCGGAATGGGAGATTAAAGTAAATAACACCATTACTCCGACAGATAAGTGGTTTATTACTGCAAATCTTAATGCCATGGGAGGAATCAGGGCGATCAATCTGGAATCCGGCAATATTGGTAGGTTAAAACCGCTGATCGATTTGAGTACAAGAGTGGATTACGCTTTCACTGATCGGTTTTCAGCTTTTGTGATGGGAAACAATTTGCTGAACCAAAATTACCAGAGATATTGGAATTATAGAGTCCGTGGTATTCAGGGAATTGGGGGAGTGACATTTAAGTTTTAGGACAGGCAGAACGGTTTATAATTATTATTGGCAATATTGGCTAATTAAAGCTTTTGTCTTAGCTTAGTGGATTGATTGTTATATAATAATTTGTAAAAATGGCTCATAAAGATAATCAGGATAAACATTCAAAAGCTGATGCTGACAAGGATTTTGGCCTTCCAAAGGTGGACATTACACCACTTCCATCCAGAGAGGAAAAATCAGAGCCACAGCAGGAATCTACTCCTGTAGCCAGTTCTCCTAAAATAAACCAAACCGAAGCCCATAAAGAGGAAGCTCCTGCACCAAGCCTGGTAGAAACCCAAAAAACACCGGTTACTGCTGTGCCTATCAAGGAGGTGGTACCACCTACTGAGGAAAAAAAGAAAGGTTCCAATAAGTGGGCTTGGATATCAGTTATACTGATATTATTTCTAATAGTATTGGGATTGGGATGGATATGGTACGGCCAGGAAGTGGACAGAACGCCTGAGCCTCAGCAGATCACGACCATAGCAGAACCTGAAGTATCAGAAGAACCTGAAGTAATAGAGGAAGAACCTGAAATACTGGAGGAGGAACCTGAAACATTTACTTTAACACCAATAAAATCTAGAGCAGCCTCACCACGTTATTTCGTAGTAGTTGGCAGTTTTATTGATGAGGACATGGCGCTCGATTATTCGGCCCGATTAAACAGACAGAACAAAAACACTTATTTGGTATATCCATATGGAGAAATAGCATTTTACAGATTGGCCATAGGGGAGTATGCGACACTTGCCCAGGCAGTAGAAGTGCTTGAAGAACATCAAGCAAATTATAAAGAAAATTTATGGGTACTGAAATATTAATATGATCTTATTACAAACTTTGACTACCGACAGCCCAGTAGCTGCCGACACTTTGGCTCCTGCCGAATCACCGAATGCCGCCATCGGCCTTATGGACCTTCTAATAGCCGGAGGCTATATGATGATCCCACTCTACTTACTCTTTATCCTGGCCATCTTCATCTTTGTAGAAAGGCTCATTACTCTTCGTAAAGCGGCCAAAACCCCTAAAAACCTGATCGATCAGGTGAAAATGATGGTTCAGGGCGGAGACATCCAAAGAGCCAAAATGGTTTGTCATGGAGAAAATACCCCTGTGGCCAATATGATATCAAAAGGACTTGACAGAATCGGAAGCCCACTCAAGAACATTGAGGTGGCCATCGAAAATGTGGGTAAAATAGAAATTTATAAACTGGAAAAGAACTTAGGGCTTCTTGCCACTGTTTCGGGTGCGGCACCTATGATAGGATTCTTGGGTACAGTGGCCGGTATGATCCGTGCCTTTATAGGAGTAGCCCAGGAAGAAGGAATGGTTTCACCGAAATTGCTTTCCACCGGTATCTATGAAGCGATGATCACCACCGCTACCGGATTAGTGGTAGGTATTATAGCCTATCTGGGATATAACTATCTGGTAGGCCAGGTATCCAAGCTTATCCACAGTATGGAATACACTACTATAGAATTTATAGATCTTTTACAGGAGAAATAATATGGCCTTACAATCAAAAAATAAAATAGAAGCCTCATTCAGCATGTCCTCGATGACGGACATCATCTTTTTGTTGCTTATATTCTTTATGTTGACCTCCTCTTTTATCACCCCCTCGGGACTTCCGGTAAACCTGCCCAGCAG
>SKYL01000324.1 GCA_007127935.1 Halorhodospira sp.
CCCGGTAACGATTCAGATTGTCCTCTCCGCACCCCCTATTACACAAGGTTACCGCACCAAAATCAGAAGAAGAAAACAATAGCGGATCGTACGTCGACAAAACCCTCTGGTACTCCAAATCACCATCATAACCAACGCTTTTCTTGGCGTACCGGCTCAACTCCTCCCACGACGACAAACCTTTCCTTTTTAATGCGCTCAGGCGTCTACGCGCGACAAACTGACTGTATATCCTTGATATCATGCCCACCCGGCCCCGACAATCCCGTGGTTTTTTGATGCGCACCATCCCCGTGCCGTTCCAATCTGAAGAGACCATACGCCCGGCGATTGCATTAGCCCGCAACATCGTGCATCTTTTCTCTCAAAAAGTCGGCCTTTCGACCAAGCCGCCCCCCGCGACACGTCAACCCGAACACCCAAGTGAAAGCCCCATGAACATCGTCATCGCCGTCACCCGTTTCCACAGCAACCTTACCAGTTGGGTCAAGGCGTTTCAGTCCCGCGGCCACCGGGTGGCCGTGCTGGTCGTCGAATACGGGCCATCGGAGGATCACAGCGTCATCACCCCCGAGCGCATGGATCTGAAAAAATTGGACGGTGAAGCCGCCGGCCGCCTGGTCGCCCGCCTCCAGCCGGACCTCCTGATTCTACGCCACAAGGACAAGGCCATGCGCCATCTGGTGGCGGCCAGCCGCCGGTCCGGCGCCAAGACCCTGTTCTACGAGCAACTGGAATACCTGCGCCCCGCCGGCCTCGGTTCGGCTTGGCACGATCTTGGCCGCCTGCAACGACGCTGGGTGCGCGGCTACCCATTGCGCTCGATAACGCCGTCCATGCGCTCGCGGGAAGGCGTGCCCCGATTCATGGCCCGATTTTTCCATTTTCCCATGCAACCGTACCCCGGCGCCAGCGAGAGGCCCTACTGCCCCGATGGCCGCCCGAGGGTGATCTGCATCGGCAAGCTGGCGCGCCCCAAGAAACGCCACTTATGGGCCGTGCGCGCCCTGGAGGAGTTGGGGCGGCCGTACCAACTGACCATCGTCGGCTCGGGATTCGACAGCGACATCTATCCGGACAAGCGTGATCGGGCCTATTACGACGAACTGCGCGCCACGGTCCGGAACCACTCCGGCCACGGGCAGGTCACGCTCCATGAGGATTTCCCCCCCGCGAAGATGGCCGATCTTTATCTGGAATCGGACATCCTGGTGTTGCCGTCCGCCAAGGAGAATTTTGGGGTCACCCCGCTGGAGGCCATGGCGGCGGGCTGCGCGGTCCTGTCCACCGACAACAATGGGTCGGCGGGGTACATCGAGCCGGGCCACGACGGCCTCCTCTTTCGAAATGGCGACTACGACGATTTCAAGGCGAAACTCGCCTCACTGGTTTCGGAGCCGGACCGCGTGGCGGCACTGGGTGGACAGGGGTTGCGGACGCTGGAGGAGAAACATAATTACCGCGCCTTCGTCAGTGAGATCCTGGCCTCGGCCGGTCTCCCCGATTCCGCGCCGCCTCCTCCGGGGCACGCGTAACCGGCTAGGGCAACTCGCCCACGCGGTATCCGAACCCTTCGAAGTCCCCCGCGTAGAGTTCCCCCAACAGCTGCCGCTCCCGCGGCCCACAGAACTCGTGGGCTACCGTGTCGGCGCGGGTGGCGTGGCTCATCCTGGCCATGACGGGCGCCGAGCAACCGTAGAGCAATTGGGTCAGCCGCTCGAGGTCATCGCCCAGGGTCTCCATATGGCCGATGAAATCCAACTCATCGGGGGGAACCGGGCAGATGCGGCTGTGCGGCATCCAGTGGATGTCGGCGTGGAGCCCGCCGTCGGCGAGAAAATCGCAGAACCCGGCAAAGGAGAGGCCGGGCGGCAACCCAAACTCCTGTGCCAGCATTTTGTTCCCACGAATCTTGTGCAGGTAGGCGGAAACCACCCGCCCGTATGGGTTACGTACGATAATGGCCTTCCGGTAGTCGGTGAGCGCCGCGCGGGCCACCGCCCGTGACAGCCGCGAGGGCCGATCGAACAGGTCCATCATTGCTTGTTTCCGGATCATCAACGAGTTGCGCTTCTTTTCGTCCATTGCCTCCAGATCGGACAACTTCATCCCCTTTTCGCACAACCAGAGCGTCGTGAGGATGGTCGTGTTGGCGCATTTCGGCACCCGAATGAACAGATAGCGATGTGCATGGCTGACGGGGATCCGGGCATCGATGGTCGGCACGTCGGACGTCGCCTGTACCGGGTGGCTCATCCGGTGCAGTCCGTAGTGCCGATAGAACGGCCGGTAGCCGTAGCGCAGCGAACGGACTCCCTGGGACAGGAACCGGCGCCAACGCCGGTGCGGTTTACTCTTGGCGCTCAAAAGTGATCCTCCAGCCCACGGGTGACGTTGCGCAGCCGCTTGGCACGCTTTGGAACCGTCTTCCCTCGATAGATGGCGCGCAGGGCGTGCGCGATCCCGACTGCCAGCAGGTAGTCGAGCCGCCGTGAGGGCTCGAACTCCCGTCCGGCACTGATCCACACTTTCCGTAACTCGTCATCGAACGCCCCGTCCAGATAGCGGCCACGCAGGTGGGCGGACGCCGGCTCCGGGCCGCGCAAGACGTAGAGGGCATCGAAGAAGAACGGCAACCAGTCGGCCCGCTCGATATCGATGAGGCCGACGGTGCCGTCCTGAAGCAACACCAGATTGCCGAGATGGGCATCACCGTGGGCGTAGACGGACGGGGATATGGTCAGGATCGTGATCAGTTCGTCTCGCCGCCGGTTCAGTGCCGACTGCAACCACTCCGGCAACGGCCACGACATCACCTCGCCGACACGGTCGGCCGACAGGCGAGCCGGCTCGGCGTGGGCGGAGGCACGCGCACACTGGCCCAGCAGGTTGCGGTAGCCGCCCTCCAGCCGCTCTCCGGGCAACTGCTTGAATAGCGCGCCCTCAAAGATCCCTTCACGAGTCCCGTGAACACCGGGGATCCCCGTATCAAAGGGCTCGATGGACGGGATGGCGAGACCCGGCGAGAGCCGCCGGGCATTGCCCAATAGGCGCGCGGTCATCTCACCATCACGACAAAGGCGCAGCACATGCCGCCCATCCGACTCCAGGAGCAGGCTGCAATCCC
>SKYL01000231.1 GCA_007127935.1 Halorhodospira sp.
ATTCCGGTTCAGAAACACGTATGGGTTTCGCTGATGTCGATCTATGGCATTGGCCGGACTCGTGCCCGCGAGATCTGCCAGGCCGCCGGCGTGCCGGAGGACCGCAAAGTGCGTGAGCTGGATGAGGCGCAGCTCGAGAGCATTCGGCGGGAAGTCGGCAAGTACATTGTCGAGGGTGACCTGCGGCGTTCAGTGGCCATGGACATCAAGCGTCTCATGGACCTGGGCTGCTATCGGGGGATTCGCCACCGCCGCGGCCTGCCGGTCCGAGGGCAGCGTACGCGCACCAATGCGCGTGGGCGCAAGGGTCCCCGCCGCGGGCCGGCAAGCCGGTAAAACGGTGAACGGAGGGCGAGCCTCCCTGCGGTTCTTACTTTGAAGTACCGACTACGGGAATCGAGCACCTATGGTGAAGGCAACGAGCCGCGGGCGCGGCAAAAAGGTGAAGCGTTCCGTCTCCGACGGCATCGCTCATATCAACGCGACGTTCAACAACACGATCATCACGATCACTGATCGCCAGGGCAACGCCTTGTCGTGGGCCAGCGCCGGCGGCAGCGGCTTCCGCGGGTCGCGTAAGAGTACCCCGTTTGCCGCCCAGGTCGCGTCGGAGACGGCCGGCCGCGCGGCGCAGGACTACGGGGTCAAGAACCTGGAGGTTCACGTCAAGGGACCCGGTCCCGGGCGGGAATCGGCGGTGCGCGCCCTCAATGCGGCGGGTTTCCGGATCACCAACATTACCGACATCTCACCGATCCCGCACAACGGGTGTCGGCCGCCGAAGAAGCGGCGAGTCTGAATTAGAGGGCGCTGGGCATGGCGAAGTACATTGGACCGAAATGCAAGCTGGCGCGGCGGGAGGGCACCGATCTCTTCCTCAAGAGCGGCGTCCGCGCGCTGGACACGAAATGCAAGCTGGAGCAGCCGCCGGGACAGCACGGCCAGCGCCGCGGTCGGCGGATCTCCGATTACGGTCTACAGTTGCGTGAGAAGCAGAAGGTGCGCCGGATCTACGGCGTGCTGGAGCGGCAGTTCCGCAACTACTACAAGGAAGCCGCGCGCCAGAAGGGCGCTACCGGCACGGCGCTGCTCCAACTGTTGGAGAGCCGGCTGGACAACGTGGTCTACCGGATGGGGTTCGCCAGCACCCGCGCCGAGGCGCGGCAGTTGGTCAACCACCGCGGCATCAACGTTGACGGACGGGTGGTCAACATCCCGTCGTATCAGGTCAAGCCCGGCGAGGTCGTGTCGGTGAAGGAGAAGGCCAAAAAGCAGTTGCGCATCCAGGCGGCCCTGGAGATGGCGCAGAGCAATGGCTGGATGCCCTGGGTGGAGGTGGACGCCACGAAGATGGAAGGGACGTACAAGGCGTTTCCGGACCGGGCGGACCTCTCCCAGGAGATCAATGAATCGCTGATCGTCGAGCTTTACTCCAAGTAAACTCGCCGTCAACGCATGAAAGGGTGGTGCCGATGAAGGGGTACTTGAAGGACTTCCTAAAGCCTCGTTCCGTAGAGATCGAGCCGGTGAGCGATCACCGCGCCAAGGTCGTTCTCGAACCCTTGGAGCGGGGGTTTGGTCACACGCTGGGCAATGCCCTGCGGCGGGTGCTCCTCTCGTCCATGCCCGGTACCGCGGTGACCGAGGTGGAGATCGAGGGCGTCCTCCACGAGTACACCGCGGTGGAAGGGGTGCTGGAGGACACGGTCGACATTCTGCTCAACCTGAAGCAGCTGGCGGTGCGGTTGCACGAGCGTGAAGAGGTGACCTTGACCCTGTACAAGAAGGGGTCGGGTCCGGTGACCGCCGCCGATATCCAAGCCGACCATGATGTCGAGATCAAGAATCCCGATCTGCACATCGCCACGCTGACCCAGGATCGCGAGTTCAAGGCATCGCTGCGCATTCAGCGCGGGCGGGGTTACGAGCCGGTCACCGCCCGGGTGGACGGTGACGAGCGCCCCATCGGACGGTTGGCGCTGGACGCCAGTTTCAGCCCTGTCCGGCGTGTTGCCTACGCGGTGGAGAGCGCCCGTGTGGAGCAGCGCACCGATCTGGATAAACTGGCGTTGGACGTGGAGACCAACGGCGTGGTCACCCCCGAGGAGGCCGTCCGCTTTGCGGCGACGTTGCTACGCGATCAGCTGTCGGCCTTCGTCGACCTGGAGGGCGGCGCGGTCGAGGGTGAGATGGAAGGGGAAGAGCCGGAGATCGATCCCATTCTGCTGCGCCCCATCGACGACCTGGAATTGACCGTGCGCTCCGCCAACTGCCTGAAGGCCGAGAGCATCCACTACGTCGGCGACCTGGTCCAGCGGACCGAGGTCGAATTGTTGAAGACCCCGAATCTCGGCAAGAAGTCGCTGACCGAGATCAAGGAGACCCTCGCGGCCCATGGGTTGTCGCTGGGGATGCGGCTGGAGAACTGGCCCCCCATCGGCCTCCATGAGCGCGGTCGCGCGGCCGGCTGAAGCCGCCGCCCGTCGTCGAGGTCTGTTGCCTACCCAAAGGAATTCTTGCCATGCGTCACCGTAAAGCCGGAAGACATTTCAACCGCACCAGCGCTCACCGCCGCGCCATGCTCAAGAACTTGGCGGGGGCGCTGCTCCACCACGAGGTGATTCGCACCACGGTGCCCAAGGCCAAGGAGCTGCGCCGGGTGGCCGAGCCGCTGATCACGCTGGGGAAAGAGGACACCACCGCCCGGCGCCGCCAAGCCTTTGCGAAGCTGCGCGACAAGGCGTTGGTGACCAAGCTCTTCGAGGAACTCGGCCCCCGCTACCGGGAGCGTCCCGGCGGCTATATGCGGATCCTCCGCTGCGGCTTCCGGGCCGGTGACAGCGCGCCGATGGCACTTGTGGAGTTGGTGGATCGGCCGATGCCCGAGGGCGGCGAAGAGGAGAGCGCAGCGCCGGAGGTCGCCACCCAGGCCACCGAAGAGCCGCGGAAGGAGCAGACCGCCGGAGCATAGCCACGGCGGCGGACGGCGCCCCGGTGCTCTTTCTCTTCACCGACTTCGGCTATGAAGGGCCTTATGTGGGCCAGATGAAGGCGGTGCTGCATCTGGGGTTGTCCCCCGGTGTACCGGTGGTGGACCTGATGCACGATGCGCCCGCA
>SKYL01000092.1 GCA_007127935.1 Halorhodospira sp.
CACCTCGAATACTGGGTCCTGGTGGCCGCCGGCGCCCTGGTGGCCGCGCTGGCTGCGCTGACCTGGGTGGCGCGTCTCGGGGTCGCCCGGCCGCTGCTGATCGCCGGCGCGCGGACGGTGATCCAGTTGCTACTGGTGGGGTTGGTGCTGGAAGCGCTCTTCGCCAACGCCACCCTCTACTGGGTGGCGCTGATGAGCGCGGTAATGCTGTTGGTGGCGGGACGTGAGGTGATGGCGCGGCAGAAACGCCGCTTCGCCGGTTTCTGGGGGTTTGGTCTGGGCACCACGGCGATGTTCGTCTCGTCTTTCAGCGTCGCCGTGCTCGCCCTGGCGGTGCTGATCCAACCCCAGCCGTGGTACCTGCCCCAGTACGCCATCCCGCTGCTGGGGATGCTGCTCGGCAATACGATGAACGGCGTCGCCCTGTCGGTGGACCGGCTCACCGACGGCGCATGGCAGCGGCGGCAGATCATCGACGCCCGCCTCGCCTTGGGTGAGCCGTGGAGCCGCGCGGTGGAGGAGGTGCGCCGGGACGCTATGCGCAGCGGCATGATCCCGATGATCAACGCCATGGCGGCGGCCGGCATCGTCAGCCTGCCGGGGATGATGACCGGTCAGATCCTCGCCGGGACGCCGCCGTTGGAGGCGGTGAAGTACCAAATCCTGGTGATGTTGCTGATCACCGTCGGCACCGGCTTTGGCGCCCTGGTGGCGGTTTGGTTCGGCGCCCGGCGGCTCTTCGACGACCGGGAGCGGCTGCGGCTCGATCGCCTCAAGGGGGCCGCATGAGACGGAACCGTGTGGAGAAGGCATTGGCCCGCCTCCGCCAAGCGCCCTATTCGGTACAATTCGCTCGCCAGTCGGCCGACAGGGCGCTACATCCCGCTTAGGCAGTAAGAGGAAGCAAAGATGGCCGGGAAGAAGATGGATACCCGCGAACTGGGCCTGATTCTCGGAAAGGCCTTGTTAGATGTTGACGATCTCCACTACGGCCTGTGGGGTGACGATCTCGAACAGAACATCGCCAATCTGTCCATCGCCCAGCAGCGTTACAGTGACAAGTTGCTGGATGCGCTGCCGCCGGTGGGTGACGAGCCGGTGCGGGTGCTGGATATCGGCTGCGGTACCGGCCACCTGCTCAAGCAGATGCTTGAGCGCGGTTACGCCGCCGACGGTTTAATCCCGTGCCCCTATCTGGCGGCCGATGTGCGTCAGCGGCTGGCGGACATCCCCGATCACGGGGCCACAGTCTTCGAGACGGGATTTGAGGTCTTCAACGCCGAAGCGTATCGCGACTACTACGATGTGGCGTTGTTCAGCGAGAGCTTTCAGTACATCGAGATGGAGACGGCCTTTAAGCAACTGCATACCATCCTCAAACCGGGTGGGCGAGTAATCATCTGCGATTTCTTCAAGACCGCGGCACACAACGACGGCGGCCCCGGGAGCAAAAGCTTCGGCGGTGGCCACAAATTGGCCGCGTTCTACAAGCGGTTGAATGCCAGTCCCTTCGAAGTCCGCGTGGATGAGGACATCACCGAGTCAGTGAGCCGTAACATCGCACTGCTCGATGACCTCTTGCGTAACCGCGTCAAGCCGGCCACCGATGCGATTGGTCAATTCCTGCGTGAGAACTACCCCCTGAGCTTCAAGGCGCTGGGATTCCTGTTTCGCAGGCGTTGGGCGAAGATCCGGTACAAGTACCTCAGCGGGAATCGGAGCGCTGAAGTGTTCACGCGCTACAAGAGCTACCATTTCCTGATCTTGGAGAAGGCCGCGGTCTGATTGGATCGCGGCATTTTTTTTCCGGGCGCTCCTCTCAGAAGCGGACGGCGATCATGACGCCCTGCATCTCTTGATCGATGATCGGCAGCACCACGGCGTCGTGGTTACGGAAGGGGCTCATCTCCACCGTCAGATGCCCAATGCCGTAGCCGACCAGTGATCCGGCAAGGACGTCGGATGCCCAGTGACCGTCGTCGTGGATCCGGGAGAGCGCAACGGCTCCGGCTATGGTGTAAGCACTCCAGCCGACGGCGCGTTGGTTGGGGTAGCGTTTTGCCAAGACCGTGAGGGTGGCCCAGGTGCCGGAAGCGTGGCCGGAAAAGAACGACTCGGATCCGGCGCTCTGATCGAAGGGATCATCGGGGCTGTCCCGGGGGCGGGTACGCTGAAAACCCTTCTTGAACACTGTCGTGAACATCTGGGAGACCAGTAGGGATTGGAAGCTCAGATGAAGGGTCTGAGCGAAATATCCATCATCGGCCAGGAAGGCGTAGCTATAGCCACCAACGAGACCAATCGCCGCGGTCCTTGGCGTGCCGATGTCGTAGAGCGGTGTGGTGATGCGGTTGCTGGCGTTTGAGCGATTGTCCTGAGACCAATCGCGGATCTCCTGGTCCATGGCGAAGGCTAAGCCGACGGATCCAATGGCGATGGCGTTGCGTTTGAGTCCTTCCCGGTCCGTCCGAAAGACTTCGGCCGTGGCGCGGGCCGGAATTCGAACGAAATTGTACAAATAGTCACGTCCCGGTGAGCTGGATTGGCTGCTCTCCGGGCTGGATTCAGCCCTAGGTGGGGGCGGGTCGATGAAATCCGCGTCGGCAAGGGCCGTGGAAGTGAAGACCATTAATAGCAGGCCGGATACTCGGCGGAGCGGTCCATAGGAGTCGAACAACATGGTGAAACACTCTCAGTAGCGGTAAGTGACGAACACTCCAAGCCGATCCCCCGCGACGTAGGGGGTGATACGACCGTGTCCATGGGGGGTGACGAAGTAATGGCTGGTGGCGATGGCCAGAGCGGCCCCGGCGATAACATCGCGTGTGTGGTGCCGCTGGGCGTGCACCCTGGAGTAACCGACGAAGCTCGCGGCGAGGTAGGCCGGCACCCCCCATCTCCAACCGTAACGGTGGTGGAAGAAGGCCGCGCCGGAAAAAGCCGCCGCGGTATGGCCGCTGGGAAAGCTGTTATCCGTTCCGTCGTTGGGCCGTGGGGCGGAGATCGCCAGCTTAAGGCCATGGGTAATGAGCATCGCGGTTCCGAATGAACGGTAAAACTGCCCGCGTCCTTCCGCGTCATCGTGGATAAACGTTGAACCCCATGCCGAGGACGGA
>SKYL01000275.1 GCA_007127935.1 Halorhodospira sp.
GATAAAGGTATAGGGGCCGGGCGTGTGGGATTTCAGCAGCCGGTAGGCGTAGTTCTCCATCTTGGCGTAGGTCCCGATATCCTTGAGATCGCGGCACGCTAGGGTGAAGTTGTGATCGTTGTCGAGGCGGCGAATGTCGCGGATGCGGTCGACGGCCTGCTTGTCGCCCATCCGGCACCCCAATGCATAGGTGGAATCGGTGGGATAAGCGATCACACCGCCGTTGCGGAGGATCTCCACGGCGCGGTGCAGCAGGCGCCGCTGGGGCGTTTCCGGATGGACATCGAAGTACTGTGTCATCTCTCCCCCTTCTCAGGCCGGGGCCACGGCGGCCCGCCCGACCCATTGTACCCATGCAAGGGGTGAGCGATAAAATGTGGTGCCACTACACCACAGGAGTCGCTGGATGTACTACGCCATTATTTCCGAAGACGTGAAGGGAAGCCTCCCGTTGCGCCGCGGGGCGCGGCCCGACCACTTGGCGCGGCTGGAGGCCCTCAAGGCCGAGGGGCGGCTGCTGCTGGCCGGGCCGTTTCCGGCGGTGGATGCGGAGGACCCGGGCGAGGCCGGCTTCCACGGCAGCCTTGTGGTGGCGGAGTTCGACTCCCTGGATACGGCGCGGCAGTGGGCCGATGCCGACCCCTACGTGGCCGTCGGGGTTTACCGGCAGGTGACCGTGCGCCCGTTCAAGGTGGTGCTGCCGTGAACGCCTCCCGCGGTGATATGATCCGGCAGCGCCTGGAGGCGCATCTGACCATCGTCGAGATGGAGTTGGAGGATCAGAGCCACCTCCACGCCGGACACGCCGGCGCGCGGGCCGGCGGGGGGCATTTCCGGCTGCGGGTGGTCAGCCCCGACTTCGAGGGCCAGGGACGCGCCGCACGCCACCGGCTCGTCTATCGGGCCCTGGGCGACGCCATGCGCGCCGACACCATCCACGCTCTCTCCATCGAGGCGCTGACCCCGTCAGAACGGGAGTGAGACCCGCACCATGGCCGTCCGATCCTCCGGCCCGTAGCGCAGGGCCGAGAGCGAGACGAGCACGTTCCACCAGAAGTGGATGGCGACGCTCTCTCCCAGTTGGTAGCCGTTGCTTTGATGGAGCCACCCCAGGTAGGCGCCGTAGGCGGTGGCGGCCAGGGGCGCCGCCGACATACCGTCGCCACTGTGTGCCAGACCGAAGACCACCGAGGAGCCGGCCAGCCCCCAGTTCGGCCCCCAGGCGTGGCTGAGGCTGTTGTTGACGACCCCGCGGAAGAACGCCTCCTCACCGATGGCCACCGCCCCCTGCTGCGGAAAGGTCATGGCCGCGATCTCACCGCGGGAGATGGTACCGTCGGTGGTGGTCACCCAGCTATCTTCGGCGGGAATGAAGAGGGTGGATGCCGCCAGCGCGAGGGGAACCACGGTGGTCCATCGGGTGAGGTACTCGCCGCGAAACGGCGCCCGGGCGAGATCGGCGAAAGACTCCGGCGGCGCCGGCGTCCGGTAACCACGGTTCCCCAGTTGCAACCGGCGAATGCGGTAGGCGTCGTAGGAGGAGTAGAGGGCGGTGCCCATGGCCACCCGGCCGAAGAAGTCGGCCCGTTCGCTGACCCGATTGGTGGTGACTACCCGGTCATCGTCGTCGTAGCGGTCGTCGAGTTCGATGTAGTCGTCATGTTCTACGTAGTAGACATAGGCAGCGGCACTGGCCATATGGATGCCGAAGTGCGTCGCGGCCTTACCCGTCTCCCCGTTGGCCACCTGTCCGACCCCGGGCAAGAACAGACTGCCGGCGGCCACCCACCCGGCCTCGGAGGCCGCCGCCGGACCGGCGCCCGCCAGCGCCACGGCCAACGCCGCCACCCGGCCACAACGCGTCATCCAACGGCCTACGGTGGAGCCGATCTCTTTACGCCGACACGGTGGCGCCATGGCCCTCTCGCTTCCACAAGGAAAATCTGATCCTCTTTTACGATACATCAATGGCAGCCGAAGCCCGCCCGCCGTACAATCCCACTCCATGACCGCACTGTGGCTATTCCTCGTCCTCGCGGCGGCTCTCGCCAGCGCGGTGGCGGCTCATTATGCCGCCACCCGCAAGGACGGCCCCGTCTCCAAGGCGCGCTCTTTCTCGGAGCAGACGCGCGGGGCGGCCATGGCCTTCTTCATCGCCGCCCTGCCCGGCTTCTTTCGGCCGCCGCAGTCGGATTTGCTGGCGTCGGCCTACGCCGCCATCGAGGTACTCAGCCCCATCGCCGGCGGCCTCGGCATCATCCTGGTGGTCTTCGGCGTCAGCACCCTGATGCCGGCCATCAATGCCTACATGCGGGACCGCGAAATGCGGGCCGAGATCTTGGCCCAGGCGCGCAGCGGCATCAATTACGAGGAGACGCCCACCTCGGTGGTCCAATCGCTCCACACCATCGCCCGCCAGTTCGACGTCGACTTTGATGTCAACACTGGACAAGGGGTAATGAACGTGGTCATCGAGACCAAGGAGGGGCGCTACGCGATCTACCTGCTGCCCAAAGAGCACCTGCGCCTGGGCGGCCGCCAAGCGCTGGCCCGCGCCTCTGCCATGGCCGAATCACTGGAGGCCATGCCCATCCTCTGGGCGGCGCCCAACGGCCCCCCCCGGGGCTACCGCGCCCAGGGCCACAAGGCGTATATCCTCGAAGGGCGGGCCGAACACCTGCTGCATCTGATTCGCCGGCTCGACCGCTCCAGCGCGGCGGAGAAGAAGCGGGTGGAAGAGAGAAAACGCCATCGGGCGGCCGCCCGCTCCCACGAGCCGATCCGCTCCAGCATTGATCCGGAGACCGCCCGCGCCCGACACGACTTGGAGGGGTGGGAGCGGTTCGCGCATCAGGCGCCGCGCCATCCCGCCATTCAGGACGTCCTCTACCGCCGTACCGAAGGCCGGTGTAGCCTGTGTAAGGGCGTGGTCCCGGATGAGAACGCCATGAAGGTGGTGGTCACCGACTACGACCACGCCTGCCGCCACCCCGACAGCATCCGCCTGGTGCCCCGGGACAGCATCGACGACGTACCGGAGAACATGCCGGATTGCGCCCAGTGTCACTATGAGCAACCGGAGTTCTTCGAGAGCTGCATCAACCGCATGACC
>SKYL01000036.1 GCA_007127935.1 Halorhodospira sp.
CGGCTGACATATCCAAATAACCGGCAGGGAGTTGCGTAGAAAGGGCTCAGTGGTCAAAGTTACACCAAAACCGCTGTCTATTCCGTTTTCGTTGAGGAGCAGTCCATGAAGCTCGAAACTCAGGCCGTCCACGCCGGTTATTCGCCCGAACCCACCACCCACGCGGTGGCGGTGCCGATCTATCAGACCACCTCCTACAGCTTCGACGACACCCAGCACGGGGCCGATCTCTTCGATCTGAAGGTGGAGGGCAATATCTACACCCGGATCATGAACCCCACCAACGCGGTGCTGGAGCAGCGGGTGGCGGCCATGGAGGGGGGCATCGCCGGCTTGGCGCTGGCCTCGGGGATGGCGGCGATCAGCTATACCATCCAGTGCATTTCGCGGCCGGGTGACAATATCGTCACCACGTCGAAGCTCTACGGCGGCACCTACAACCTCTTCGCCCACACGTTGCCGTCCTTCGGGCTGGAGGCGCGTTTCGCCGGACACGATGAGTACGAGAAGATGGAGTCGCTCATCGACGGCCGGACGCGGATGCTCTTCTGCGAGACGGTGGGCAATCCTTCCGGCGAGGTGGTGGACCTGCGTAAGCTGGCCGATATCGCCCATCGCCACGGCATCCCGTTGGTGGTGGACAACACGGTGCCGAGCCCCTATCTGTGGCGCCCCATCGAGGACGGCGCCGATATCGTGGTCCATTCGCTGACCAAGTACATGGGCGGCCACGGCACCACGGTGGGCGGGGTGATCGTCGATTCGGGCAAGTTCCCGTGGGCCGAGCACGGCGATCGCTTCCCGATGATGGTCGAGCCCGATCCGTCGTACCACGGGGTGGTCTACACCGAGGCGCTGGGGGCGGCGGCGTTCATCGGCCGGTGCCGGGTGGTGCTGTTGCGCAACATGGGCGCGGCCATGTCGCCGTTCAACGCCTTTCTCCTGTTGCAGGGGATCGAGACCTTGCCGGTGCGCATGGACCGCCACTGCGACAACGCGTTGCGGGTGGCGGAGTACCTGGACGCCCATCCGCAGGTGACGTGGGTGAAGTACGCCGGGCTGCCCGACAGCCCCGATCGCGGGTTGGTGGAGCGGTATATGGGGGGCAAGGCATCGGGCATCCTGAGCTTCGGGGTGCGTGGCGGCCGGGACGCCGGGGCGCGGTTCATCGACGCCCTGGGGCTGGTCACCCGGTTGGTGAACATCGGGGATGCCAAGTCGCTGGCGTGCCACCCGGCCACCACCACCCATCGGCAGCTCAGCCCGGAGGAGTTGGCCAGCGCGGGGGTGTCGGAGGATATGGTGCGGTTGTCCATCGGCATCGAGCATGTGGATGACATTATCGCCGACGTCGAGCAGGCATTGGAGGCGGCCAAGGGGTAGTAAGGAGGGGCTGTCCGGACGGTGTGTCGGGGCGGGGGCGTATCCGTTTCCGGCGACCCACTGCGCTCCTCGCCCTCCGCCGGGGCCGGCCGGACGCGCATCCTGCGCTCCGGCCGGCGCGCACGTCCCTGTGCGCGCCCTTCGGGCCTGATCCGGCTCCGGGCGGTCGCTCCGTTCGACGTCGCCGGAAACGGATACGCCCCCGCCCCGACACACCGTCCGGACAGCCCCGGGTTGTCTAAATGTGAGCCGCCCGCCGGTTGCGGGTCCAGGTGAGGAGGCCGTGGAGGGCCGCCGGTTGGACCGGTTTGGTGAGGTAGGCATCGCAGCCGGCTTCGAGGCAGTTCTGTTGGATGCTTTCGACGGCGTGGGCGGAGAGGGCGATGATGGGGGTGTGCGGGCGGCCGCGTTCGGACTCCATGCGCCGGATCTCCCGGGTGGCTTCGTCGCCGGTCATCTCGGGCATCTGGACGTCCATGAGGATCAGGTCGTAGGGTTGGCGGGCCGCCTCCTGGACCGCTTTCCGGCCCGTGTCCACGGTCTCCACCCGGCAGCCGGCTTGCTCCAGCATGGTGCGGATCAGGAGGGTGTTCACCGGTTCGTCTTCGGCCACTAGGACCGTTAGGCCTTGGCCGGGGAGGGTGGCGTCGTCGGCCGGCGCCGCGTCGGGCAACTGGGGTAGCGGGGTCTCAAAGGCGCTGCGGACGTGCCCGGCCGCTTCGGGGGCGGCGGCCTCGGTCTCCGGCAGGACGGCGGCCAGATAGAAGGTGGTGTGCTCGCCCGGCCGGCTCTCCACCCAGACTTCCCCCTCCATGAGCCGGGCGAACTCGCGGCAGATCTTCAGGCCGAGGCCGCTGCCGCCGTAGCGCCGGGCAATGCCATTGCCCTGGCTGAAGGCGTTGAAGATGGACTCCTGCTCCTCCTTCGGGATGCCGATGCCGGTGTCCTTCACGGCGAAGACCAGCCGGTCCCCCTCTCCCCGTGCCACATGGAGGTGGACGCCACCCCGCTCGGTGAATTTCAGGCCGTTGCCGATGAGGTTGCCGATGATCTGCCACAGCCGCGCGGGGTCGCCGCAAACCCATCGTGGCACGTCGTCGTCCCAGGTCAGTTCCAGGTGCAGCCCCTTCTCGTCGGCCTGGATGCGCAACAGGTCGAGTTGGTCGCCCAGCAGTTGCTGGAGGTCGAAGGGACGGCATTGCAGTTCGGCGCCGCCCGCCTCGATGCGGGAGAGGTCGAGCAGGGTGTCGATGAGGGCGATGAGATTTTCGCCGGCGGTGCGGGACAGCTCCAGGTAGCGGCGCTGTTCGCCGCTGAGCTTGGCGTCTCGGAGCAGTTCCATGAAGCCGATGATGGCGTTCAGCGGGGTGCGCAGGTCGTGGCTGACGGTGGCGAGGAACTCGCTCTTGATCCGAGTGGTCTCCTCGGCCTCGCGGCGGGCCTGCCGCTGGGAGGCCAGAGCGAGGGTGTTGCGCCGGACGGAGGAGAGGCTGGCCAGGGCGAGGAGGCCGGCCACCAGGGTGAAGGCGGCGTAGGCGGCGACGATCATGCTCGCTTGCCGGACCCTTTGGTCGATGCGTTCCCGGGTGACTTCCGAGACCACGTCGGAAACGGCGAGTACAGTGTCGATGCCGCGGGTGGCGTGGTCGAACCACTCCCGGGCCTCCATCGGGTAGTCCCCGGTGGCGGCGGCGGCGAGCATGGCCCGGGCCGCCGGGAAGGCCTCGCGCCGTAGTCGCTCCTCCATGGTGATCATGGCTTCAAGCAAGCGGGGGTCGACGCCGTCCTGGGGCCCGGCAAGCATCATCAGTTCATCGGTGCCGCGCCGGATCGCCATTTGGTTGGCGTAGATCTGTTCCATCAGAAAGTCCGGGATCGGCTCCCCGGCGGCGGCGTAGTAGGAGAGGATGCCCCGCACCTGCCCGGCGTTCTCGCTGATCTGCCATACTAGGCGCTTGACGTTGAGGTTGAGGTGGGCGATGTCCAGCGGTATCTCCATGGAGACCAGCAACTGGTCGCGCAGGGCGGCGTTGGCGGCGATGAGGTCGGTGACGGTGGCCAGCCACTCATCGGCCGCCAGCGGGGTGCCGCCGGTGAGGATGGTGCGGTCGGCGTGGCGGCGGGCGGTGCCGAGCCACTGCCAGGCGGCGCGGGCCCGCTCCGCGTTGGCCTCCAGGAGGGCCGGGGTGGCGGAGCCGTCGCGCAGGGCGTCGATACGCGCCATGGCGTTCCGCCAGTGGCCGTCGCCCCGCTCCCGCAGCGAGAGCAGTTCGTCGTAGACGGCGGAGCCGTTCTCACTGCGCAGCGCGGCGGCCGTGAGGCCCCGCTCCCGCGCTTGGTAGGCGGCGGCGGCCAGCAACTCGTCCACCGCGGTGTTCGCCTGGTGGAGGCGGTCCGCCGAGGCGTAGGCGGCGGCGGCCTGCCAAGTGAGGGTGGCGCCCACCGCCAAAATCACCACGGCCGCCACCGAAACGGAAACGGTAATCAGGTTGCGCACGAGGAAACCGTCGGGCGCGGGGCCGTGAGGCTGTTTTGAGGACATGATGCGTGTCTACGCTGCTTCCCGCTGGGGGGTTCGGGGGCGCCGTGGGTCATCCGTCCGGCGGCATATTGGGGGCATGGTACCGCTTCGGTGAGGCACCGCCTAGGGAGGCGCTGATTGCTTTGCGGTGACTACGCGGTTGCGGCCGCCCTCTTTGGCTTCGTAGAGGGCGTCGTCGAGCCGTTTGAGTAGGTTGCGGGCGTTCTCCGGGGGGCGGTATTCGGCGACGCCGAGGCTGACGGTGACCTGTCCCACCTCGGGAAAGTCCACTTTCGCCACCCGCTGGCGGGTCTCTTCGGCCAGTTGAGCCGCGCCCTCGATGTCGGTCTCGGGCAGCAGGAGCATGAACTCTTCTCCGCCCCAGCGGCTCAGGGTGTCGGTGGCGCGGGTCTGTTCCTTCACGGTGCGCGCGAAGCGAATCAGGACCTCGTCACCGATGGCATGACCGTACCGGTCGTTGATCGGTTTGAAGTGGTCGATGTCGAGCATGATCATTGAGAAGCGGGTGCCGTACCGCTCGGTGCGCAGGATCTCGGCATGGATCATCTGCTCGAAGGTCTCCCGGTTGAAGAGCCCGGTGAGGTGGTCGTGGCTGGCCCGTCGCTCCAGTTCCGCTTCCAGCCGCTTGCGCTGGATGGCCAGGCTGGCGAGGTCGGCCGCCCGTTGGATGCGCTCGATGTCGTCGGTGTGCGGGGTCCGGGGTTCGGGGTGGTAGATGGCGAAGGTGGCGATGACGTCGCCAGTGGCCGAGACCACCGGCTCCGACCAGCACGAGCGTACCCCGGCCCGTTCGGCCAGTCCGCGGAAGTCCTTCCAGTAGGGGTGGTGGCGGATGTCCTCCACCACCACCCGGCGGCCGGTGTGGGCGGCGGTGCCGCAGGAGCCGGTGCCGTCGCCGATCGGGGTCCCGTCCACCGCCTGGTTGTAGAAATCCGGCAGCCGGGGGGCGGCTCCGGTGACCAGTTGCCGGGTTTCTTCGTCCACCAAGAGGATGGAACCGTAGGCGGTGGGGTCCTCCTCCTCCATGGAGGTGACGATCAACTCCAGGATCTCGCGGAGGGGGCGGCCGGTGGCCAGGGCGGTGAGGATGCGGTTGCGCTGTTGCTCCCGCGCCTCCGTGCGCCGCCACTGGGCGGCGCGGGCTTGGATGTGCAACATACTGACCAAGGCAAGCACGGCGGCCAATAAGGTCAGGGTGGCAAAGGCGCCGAGGGTGGCATAGGCGCGCCGGGCGCGCTCGTGGACCCGGTCGGTGGTGATCCGGGAGACGATGGCGGAGGCGGCCAGGACTTGGTCGATATGGCCGGTGGCCGTATCGAACCATTCCAGCGGATCCATCGGGTAGGCGCCGTCGTGGGCCGCTGCCAGCATCGCCGAAAGGGTGGGTTGGAAGCCGTGTTCCATTTCCGTCAGGACCGTGTCCAAGGCATGGCGCAGGTGGTCCGGGGTGTCCGGGATTTCGCGCAGCGCCAGTAGCTCTTCCAGGTGGTGCGTGATCGCCCGCCGGTTGCCGTAGGCCTGTTCCAGTAGGCCCTCGTGCATCGGCGCCCGGGTGCCGGCGTAGAAGGCGAGGATGGCCCGGGCTTGGCCGGCGTTCTCGCTGATCATCCAGGCCGAGCGCTTGACGGAGACGTTGAGCCGCACCACGTCCATAGGCGCGTCCACCGACAGCAGCGTTTGGTCGCGGAGGACCGCGCTGGCGGCGATCAACTGGGTGACGGTATCGATCCATTGGCCGGGACCCAACGCGGCGGCATTTCCGTGCTCCAGTGCTCGGTCGGCGTGGGCGCGGGCCGCCAGGAAGGACTCCCAGGCGCGGTAGGCGTGGCGGTGGTACGCCTCCAGGGCGGCGGAGTCCGAGAGGTCGCCGGCCAACGCCTCCACCAGCGTCAGGGCGTTGTACCAGTGCGCATCGCCCCGCCGGCGCACCGCTTCCAGGTGGTCCTCGATCTCCGCGCGAGGGACGCCGCCCAGAGCGGCGGCGGTCAGCCCCCGCTCCCGGGCCAGGTCGGCGGCGGCGTCCAGCAGGGCGTCCACGGCGGTATTGGCCCGTTGCAGGCGGTCGGCCGCGGCGTGGGCGGCCAACGCTTGGGCCACCAGCAAGGTCCCCAGGACCAAGACGATGACGGCGGCCAGGGCGATGAAGACCCCGACGGGGTTCTGCGCAACCAGCCGGTAGACCGCCGGTGCGGGGCGCATTACCCCCCCAGGCGCTTGTACTTGATCCGGTGGGGCCGGTCCGCCTCGTCACCCAGGCGCCGCTTGCGGTCGGCTTCGTACTCCTGGTAGTTGCCCTCGAAGAAGGTGACTTGGCTGTCGCCCTCGAAGGCCAGGATGTGGGTGGCGATGCGGTCCAGGAACCAGCGGTCGTGGGAGATGACCAGCGCGCAGCCGGGGAAGGCCAGCAGTGCCTCTTCCAACGCCCGCAGAGTCTCCACGTCCAGATCGTTGGTGGGCTCGTCCAGCAGCAGCGTGTTGCCGCCGCTTTTCAGCAGCTTGGCCAGGTGGACCCGGTTGCGCTCACCACCGGAGAGGTTGCCGATGTACTTCTGCTGCTCGGCGCCCCGGAAGTTGAACTTGCCCACGTAGGCGCGGGAGTTGACCTCGTAGTTGCCGACCTTGATCACGTCGAGGCCGTCGGAGATCTCTTCCCAGACCGTCTTGTCGGCATTGAGACTGTCGCGGGACTGATCCACGTAGGCCAGTTCCACCGTCTCGCCCACCTCGATGGTGCCGCTGTCGGGCTTCTCTTCGCCGGTGATCATCCGGAAGAGTGTAGTCTTGCCGGCGCCGTTGGGGCCGATGATGCCCACCAGCGCGCCGGGCGGGATGTGGCAGGTCAAGTTCTCGTAGAGCAACTGATCGCGGAACGCCTTCTGGACGCCGTCGGCGATGATCACCTTGCTGCCCAGGCGGGGACCCGGTGGGATGTAGAGTTGCTGGGTCTCGTTGCGCTTCTGGAACTCCTGGGACTGCAACTCTTCGAACTGCTTGAGACGGGCCTTGCTCTTGGCCTGCCGCCCCTTGGGGTTCTGCCGCACCCACTCCAGCTCGGCCTTCACCGTCCGCTGGTGGGCCTGCTCCTCGCGGGCCTCCTGTTGCAGGCGTTTCTCCTTTTGCTCCAGCCAGGACGAGTAGTTGCCCTCGAACGGGATGCCGCGGCCCCGGTCCAGCTCCAGGATCCAGCCGGCGACGTTGTCGAGGAAGTAGCGGTCGTGGGTGACCGCCACCACGGTGCCGGGGAACTCGGCCAGGAATCGCTCCAGCCACGCCACGCTCTCGGCGTCCAGGTGGTTGGTGGGCTCGTCGAGCAGCAGCATGTCGGGGGCCGAGAGGAGCAGGCGGCAGAGGGCCACCCGGCGGCGCTCACCGCCCGACAGGGTGTCGACGTCGGCGTCCCACGGCGGCAGGCGCAGGGCCTCGGCGGCTTGCTCCAGCTTGCGGTCGAGGTCCCACGCGCCGGCGGCCTCGATCTGGTCCTGGAGCTTGGCCTGTTCCGCGATCAGCGCGTCGAAGTCGGCGTCGGGCTCGGCGAACTTCGCCGAGACCTCGTTGAACCGGTCCACCAGCGCCTTGGTCTCGCCGACCCCCTCTTCCACGTTGCCGCGGACGTCCTTCTCCGGATTCAGTTGCGGCTCCTGGGGCAGGTAGCCGATCTTGGTCCCCGGTTGGGGGCGGGCCTCGCCGTCGATCTCGGTGTCGATGCCGGCCATGATGCGCAACAGCGTCGATTTGCCGGAGCCGTTGAGTCCGAGGACACCGATCTTGGCGCCGGGGAAGAACGACAGGGAGATGTCCTTGAGGATTTCGCGCTTGGGGGGTACCACCTTGGATACCCGGTTCATGGTGTAGATGTATTGCGCCATATCGGACTCGAGATTGGCCTTTAGTAAGAATATGGATTGGCGGATTATGCGGGAGTGTGGGGCCGGGTTTCCAGGTCAGGCCCAGCCGAAGAAGGCCATGACCGCCAATACCAGGAGCACGGCGGCGAGAATGAAGGCGGCGTTGCCGATCACCGGCGAGGAGGGGCGCATGGAGAGGCCGATGAGGGTGAGTACGACGACGGCGATGAGGAGGATGACGCCGGGCATGGTGGTATGGCTCCGTTGGTTACGCTGTGGTCCATTGTATTCTAACGTCGCGAAGCAACGTGGAATCTTGCCGATGAATGAACAGCGATGCCGGGCCGCCGTCGGCCCGTGGGGAGTGGGGGTGGTGCTGTGGGCGGCGGCCGGGGCGCTCCACGCCGGGGGTGTGGAGTTGTACGGGCGTGCCCATGTGGCGTTCACCCAGGTCAACGACGGGGGGGATTACAGCGCCCACGACTTGGCCAGCAATGCCAGCCGCGCCGGTATTTACGCCGCGCACCGGGTGACCCCGGAGTTGGAGGCGGTGGCGCGGTTGGAGGGGGAGGTCGATCTGACCACCGGCGATACCGCCCGGCGGGATCTCTACGCCGGTTTTCGCGGCGAGTGGGGCCTGCTACGCGCCGGACACTTCGCGACCCCCGCCAAGGCGGTCGGGCGGCGGGTCGATCTCTTCGCCGACGAGGTGGGCGACTCCCGCAATATCGTGCGCAACGACGCCGGGGACCGGGGATTCGATACCCGGTGGAGAAACAGTGCCGGTTACCGCAGCCCGGAGATCCATCCGGTGGTCGTCGATCTCGTCTATTCCACCGAGACCGAAGAGGCGGAAGCGGTGGACGGCAACGATCAGAGCGCCTTCGGCGCATCGATGGCCTTCCACGGCGCCGCCGCCTACCTGGCGGTGGCCCATGAGGCGTATCGTGCCGGTGATGAGCGCCGGCTCACCCGGGGGACGGCGGCCTACGATTGGGGGCCGGTCCGCCTCGCCCTGCTCTATCAGCGGGCCGATGCGCCGAAGGATGTCGCCTACGGGGCGGGGGTGCGCTACCGCCTGAGCGACGAGTTGGCGATGAAGATCCAGCACTACGTCCTGGACGCCGATGAGGATGACGACCTCGGTGCGGCGATGACCGCCGTGGGCGCGGAGTTTCAGGCGGGGCCGGCGTTGCGCCTCTATGTGAACTACGCGCGGATGGTCAACGAGCCGGGGCAACGGTTGGCCCCGTGGCGGGAGGGGAGCAGTATCGAACGTGCCGGGGTCGAAGACGAGACGGCGTGGGCGTTCGCGGTGGGGGCGGTCTACGACTTCTGACGATGGAGGGTCGGATGGTGACGATGCGCGGTGTCCGTTGCGGGATTTTTGCCGGAGCCGTGTTGGGGGCCGTGGCCCTGGCCGGCGGGGTTCAGGCGGCGGAGGGGCCGCGGGTGGCGGCGGCGTCCCACTTGCAGCCGGCGCTGGACGCGGCGGCCGATCGGTTCGTGGCCCGGGGCGGGCTGCCGCCGAAGATCTCCTACGCCTCGTCCGGCAACCTCCGCTGGCGGATCGCCCGGGGCGAGCCGTTTGAACTCTTCCTCTCCGCCGATGAGGGCTATGTCCTCGAGCTTTTCCGCGAGGGGCGCACGGAGGATCGGGGCGTGATCTACGCCGAGGGGCGGTTGGCCCTGGTCGCGCCGCCGGGGTCGCCGGTGGAGGCGGCGGCCGGTCTGGAGGGGTTGCGGGCAGCGCTGGAGCGTGGGGAGGTGCGCCGCTTCGCCGTGGCCGATCCGGGGCCCGCGCCCTACGGTGCCGCCGCTCGTGATGCGCTGGAGCGGGCTCGTTTGTGGGAAGCCGTCGAGCCTCATCTGGTCTTCGGGGAGAATGCGTCCCGGGCGGCACGGTCGGCATTGTCGCCCCGCTACGACGGCGGCCTAGTGGCGTGGCCGCTGCTGGCTGGATCGCGCTGGCTGGATATGGTGCAGTACCAAGTATTGCCTCGGGAGGCGCACGCTCCGATCCGCCAGCGGATGGCGCTGCTCCACGGCGCCGGGGAGGATGCCCGCGACTTCTACCGTTTTCTGCTCAGTGAGCGGGGCCGGGAGATTCTTGCCCTGTACGAGTTCGATCTTCCCTGAAGCGCTGCTTGCTGCGATCCAACTGCGGCAAACTGGCCGCCGGTGGCTCCATTCAGTCGGCAGGCGCGTTAGAATGGCGCGGCGGCATCGGCCGCACACGCAGTGGGTCCGCCCCCCCCGGTGGACGAACACGGAGTCGGGCAGTTGGCAACGGATACCCCCGCAGTCCCAGACGATGAAATCGAGATCGGCCAACCGTTGCCGTTTTCGGTCTATAACGCCCGCGGCCGGCTCATCATGCAGCGGGGCGAGGTGGTGGATAGCCGCCACCAACGGGCGATGTTGCTCACCGAGGGGGTCTCTATCGCCCGGGAGGGCGATCCGGCGCCGGAGCCGGTGGAGGAGCCGGACGACGACGAGGAAGAGGAGGAGACCGGGGACGGCGAGCAGGTCGGCGAATCGGACAGCGAGTCGGCACAGGTCTTCCGCACCATGCGGCCCGAGGCGCCCAGCGCCCGGTATTTCAATCCGTTCATGGAGATGGAGCGGATCTGCACGGTGGTGACCAAGGCGTTCAACGCCTTCAAAAACGGGGAGAGTACGTTCTCGGCGCGCATCTTGCGCCTGGCCCACCGCATCGACTCCCTGGTCCAGTACGATCCCTCGGCAATGATTACCGCCACATTGAGCGAGCGGGAGTTGAGTTACACCATCAGCCACTGTTTGGAGATGGCGGTGGTGGGCAGCGCCATGGCCGGCAAGGCCGGACTCTCGGAGCAGGAGCGGGTCGACGCCATTTGTGCCGCGCTGACCGGCAACATCGGCATGCTGCGCCTCCAGGAACGGCTGGAGGGGTTCGCGGGCAAAATCTCCGAGAAGGTGCGATCCGCGCTGCGGGAGCACCCGCGGCGCAGCTACGATCTGCTCAAGGGCATGCCGCATGTAAGCCCCGGGTGGTTAAAGGCGGTCCTCCAACACCATGAGCGGGTGGACGGCCAGGGTTATCCCAACGGCATCTCCGGCAAGGCCATCGCACGCATCGTTCCGCCCATCGCGATCGCCGATGCCTATCTTGCGCTAGTGGCCCCGCGGGGTTACCGGCACGCGGTGGACCCGCCGCAAGCCTTGGAGTACATCATTCAACAGGGCGGGCAGGCGTGGCCCGAGCAGTGGTCCAAGGTGTTGCTCGATACGGTGGGTCTGCACCCGCCGGGGGCCTACGTACGCCTGAGTGACAACCGGATCGGTCTGGTGGTGCGTCCCGGCAAGGAGGACAAGAAAAAACCGTTGGTGGCCATCGCCATGGAGGGACACAACAAACGGGTTCATCGGGGCCAGATCATCGACTTGGCCGATCCCGGCTCACCGAGTATCACCGGCAGTGTCTCCCCCAACGATCTGACGGTTCCTATCAACCACGCTCTAGTCTGCGGCTACGAGTGATCTGGCGGACCACCACCACGGCGATGGTTACCGCGGTGAGGGGCAGCACGAAGGCCGCCATGACGGCACTGAACGGGCCCAACGCGGCGTGGCCTTGGGCGGCCAGGACCAGGTAGGCCGTGTAGGCGGCGTAGTAGCCCAGGAAGATCACCCCCTCCCACCGGTCCACGACATAGCCGGTGAAGAAGATCGGCAGACAGGCCACCGCCACCGCGATCATCACCGGCAGGTCGAAATGGAGGGCGGCCGGCGGGATCGGCAACCCACCCGGAGTGATCAGCGCGGCCAGACCGAGCACACCCAGCAGGTTGATGATGTTGCTGCCGATGAGATTCCCCACCGTCATCTCCCGCTCCCCGCGCACCGCGGCC
>SKYL01000052.1 GCA_007127935.1 Halorhodospira sp.
GGGGGCGACGGCCATCAATGAGGAGATGAAGGTCGCCTGTGTCGAGGCCATCGCCGGCTTGGCCATGGAGGAATCGTCGGAGGTGGTGGTGGCCGCCTACGGCGGCAAGCCCCTGCGCTTCGGCCGCGACTACCTGATCCCGAAACCGTTCGATCCCCGCCTGATCACCCGTATCGCCCCGGCGGTGGCCAAGGCGGCCATGGAGAGCGGCGTAGCGACCCGGCCCATCGAGGACTTCGGCGCCTACCGCCTCCAACTGTCGCAGTACGTCTTCCAGTCCGGTCTGGTGATGAAACCGATCTTCGAACGGGCCCGGGAGAACCCGCGGCGCGTGGTCTATACCGACGGCGAGGAGGAGCGGCTCCTGCGGGCGGTCCAACTGGTGGTGGACGAGGGGCTGGCCCACCCCATCGTTATCGGCCGCCGCCGGGTGGTGGAGATGCGGCTGCGCCGGCTGGGGCTGCGGCTGCGGATGGACGAGGACTTCGAGTTGGTGGACCCGGAGGACGACCCGCGTTACCGGGACTACTGGGAGTTCTACCACAGCTTGATGGAGCGGCGCGGTATCTCACCGGCCCGGGCCCGTACGGTGGTGCGTACTCGGACCATGGTCATTGGCGCGTTGATGGTCCGGCGCGGTGACGCGGACGCGGTGGTGGGCGGCATGGAAGGGCGTTACCACCGCCAAGTGGGGCACGTCCAGGATGTGATCGGGCTGCGCCGAGGTGTCCGCCATTTGGCGGCGATGAACGTGCTGATCATGCCCAAGGGGACGTTCTTCCTCTGCGACACCTACGTGAACCAGGATCCAAATCCCCACGAGATCGCCGAGATGACACTGCTGGCCGCGGACGGTGTGCGCCGCTTCGGGATGACGCCGAAGGTGGCGTTGCTCTCCCACTCCAGTTTCGGCAGCTCGAACCATCCGTCGGCGGTGAAGATGCGGGAGGCGCTACAGTTGATCCAGGATCGCGATCCGACCCTGGAGGTGGAGGGCGAGATGCACGGTGATGCCGCCATCAGTGAGGAGATTCGGCGCCGCATTTTTCCCCGCACGCAACTCAGCGGCCAAGCGAACCTGCTGATCATGCCGGATGTTGATGCCGCCAATATCGCCTTCAATCTGCTGAAGACCACCACCGACAGCGTCTCGGTGGGGCCGGTCCTGCTGGGTACCCAGCAGTCGGCCCATGTGCTGACGCCGTCCACCACGGTACGTGGGATTGTGAACATGACCGCACTGGCGGTGGTGGAGGCTCAGTTGGCGGAACCGGCGTCGGAGTGAGCCGGAGGCCGGGGTTCTGGGAACTCCGGCAACTCCGGTAAATGCTCTCCGGGGGCGGCCAGGTCCAGGGCGCGGCGATAGCTTGCCTTGGCCCCTTCTTCTTCACCCAGGTGCTCCTGGAGCGCCCCCAGCGCCCGCAGGTACTCCGGTTGTGCCGCCCGGGCCACCGCCGCCTCCAGGTAACTGCGGGCCCGTCCCCAGAGACGGCCGCGCAAGGCCAGAATGCCGGCGAGGTAGAGCAGTGTGGGGTTTTCCGGCCGCTCCTTCAGCCAAGCCTCCACTTGATTCAGGTGGTTGCTTCCGGTCTCCGGCAGGGCGGCGTAGCGGCGCAGCATCGGCTCGTTCCAGGACTTTTGCAGATGCCGCCGCAGCAGCGCCTCGGCGGCGTCGTGGCGGCCGTTCAGCAACAGGCCGTCGATATAGGTGCACAGGGCCTCCTCGTCGGCACGCAGGGGGCGGGGGAGTTCCTTCCAGGTCCGTTCCAGGGCCTCCGGCCCGCGGGCGGCGGCCCGGGTCAGGCGCTCCCGGGCGACCCATCGGCCCAGTTCTTCCAGCTGCTCCTCGGGGAGAACCTGGTGGCGGCGAAGCCGGGGCAGCAGGCCTTCCAGGCGTTCCCAGTCTCCCAGCGCGGTGCAGCAGGCCACCATCAGTTCCAGGATGCGGCGGTGATCCGGGTCCCGTTCCAACAGGTCGGTCAAGGTGGCCTGGGCCTCTTCCCACTGCCCGCCATCGGTCTGCAGTTGGGCCTGTAACAGGCGGACGGCCACGTGGGCCTGCCGTCCCCCCTTCTCCGCCACGGCCAGGTAACGGTCCCGCATCTCCCGGGCACCGCGGCGCTGGGCCGCAATGGCGGCGGCCAGGTAGTTCACCAGGGGCGCCTCGCTGCGCCCGGCGGAGCGCGTCAGGCGTTTTTCCGCCGCCTCGTAGTCGCCCTCCGCCAACTCCAATAGCCCCCGGGTCAGATTGTGCCGCGCCCGCCGTTGGCGCCGCTGAATTCCCCACTGCCGCCACCGGCGCGGCAACGAGAGGATGCGCCCCGCCGTGGTCAGCACCAAGTAGAGCAGGAGGCCGATCAAGACCAGCAGGGTCAGGAAGACCACCAGGTTCATCTCGACGCGCCAGGGGCCGACGGCGAACAGGATGTAGCCCCCTTCCTGGACGAAGTAGAGGGCGGCCGCCACGGCGGTGACGAGAACAATGAGGGCGGTGAACAGGCGGCGCATGATCAGAACGGCTTCAGCGGTTCAAGGACGGGGCCGATGTCGGGGGGCGTGACCACAATGGGTTTCGCCGCCAACTTACGCAGCGTGGCGCGTGCCGCGTCCACATCGGGGTCCTCCGTGTCGAAGTGGCGCGCCAGCCACCCTTCCGCCCGCTCCAAACCGGCGCGGTACTTTTCCTGGTCCTCCAGCAGCAGTGCCATACGCGCGCCCTCCAGTTGCAATCGAAGGTTCTCACGCAAAAAATAGCGCCGATCCGGGGGAAGATACGGTTCCAACTCGTCTTCCCGGTGAATGGTGACCAGCGCGCCCAGCCCTTCCCGCAACCGAGTCCACGCCCGGTCGGCCAATCCGCGCCATCCTTCCCGGGCGCCAGTCCACGGCATCTCCACTTCTTCGGCGTCACGGCGGTCGGCCCGCAGCGCCCAGTGGTCCAATCCGTCCACCAGGGCGTCCAAATCCCGATCGATACGGGCCGTGTTGGGGGGCGAGTAGGCCAGCAGCGCGTCAATGGCCGCCCCCACCGCCTGCCGCGCGCCGATCCCCCGGCCGCCCAGGCGGCTCAACAGTTCGTCGGCGCCTTGCAGGGCGGCCAACGCGGAGTCGATGTCACGATGGAAACGGACCCGGTGAGCCGCCACTTGGGCCAAGTAGCCGGCTTCGGAACGAATCCAGGTCTCCTCATGGGCATCGGCCAGCGCCCCGAGGCGTTCCAGCCCTTCGGTGATCCCTTCCTGACGGGTGGCGAAGGCATCCAGGCGTTCCGCCATGTCGCCCAGGCGCTCGCTGAATCCGGCCTGGGCGTCGGCCGCCTCACGGGCACTCTGTTGCGCCGCGCGGGCTTGTTCCAGCGCGCTCTGCCGGGCGGCGCGGGTCTCCTCCAAGGCCTCTTCCAGAGCAACGGCCAAGCCGTCCAAGTCCTCCTGGGCGGTGGCCAGTTCGCTCCCCAGCCGCTGTTCACCGGTCTCCACCGTGTGGTAAAGAAAGGCACCGCCGCCGATGGTTGCCGCCGCCAGCACCACCAGGGCGAGCCAAAGGGGCCATGTGGCGGCGGGCGCGGTCGTTTTCCCCTCGTCGGATTCGGGGGCGCGCTCCGCCTCATCCCCGGATGGGGGGAGTGGAGAGGCGGCTTCCGCCGCCTCGGTGCCGGCCGGTGGACGCTGTTCGTCGTTCATCGGTTTTGCTCCTGTTGCCGGGTCGCCAGGGCGCGCATCAAGGCCGCGACCAGATGGTCCGCCGCGGGGGTCTCCGCCACCTCCACCCGGTTCGCCCAGGGCGCCGCCAAGGCGGCGATGCGGTGGCTGACCACGACCAGCGCCGCGCCGGCGAGCCACCCTCGGCCCTTGGGGCCGATGAGATCAAGAAAGTTCTCCAGGCCCTCCGCGCTGGTGACCACCGCCGCATCCATTGGCCCGTCGTGCAACACGGCGGCGTGGAATGCGGACGGACCGGCCTTCGGCTTGCGCCGCCGGTAGACCTCCAGAAACTCCACGGAGGCGCCCCGTTGCCGCAGGGTCTCCGCCAAATACCCACGGCCGCCGACCCCTCGAACTATCATGACATGCTCGCCCGGGGCCTGCACAAATTCCGGTTCGGTCAGCAGGTCTTCCGAGGTGGCGCCGTGCCGTGGGCGGATGACCGGAGTGATGCCTTCCCGCTCCAAGCGCACGGCGGTGGCCTCGCCGACAGCGGCGAAGCGGGTTTGCGGCCCTGGGCCGCCGGCCGCCCGGATCCACGGCAGGCCAAAACGGACCGCATTGGGACTGGCGAAGATCAACCAATCGGCCCTTGCGGCGCGGGCGGCACCCGCCCGCAGCGCTTCGCTTTCCGGTTCCGGTGCGATCTCCAGCACCGGAAAGAGCGCCACCCGGGCGCCGGCGGACTCCAGGGCGTGTTGTGTCCCCGAGGCCTGTTCTCGGGGCCGGGTCAGGACAACCCCCCGGCCGGCCAGCGGCCGGTCACCTCCCGCCATCCCGTTCTCCCCCGCTATTCCGCCAACCCTTGAAGGATCTCGGCGGCGCCCCGTTGCAGCAAATCCTGCCCGAGACGGTCGCCCAGCGCCTGGGCGTCCTCGGGGGCGCCGCGGATTTCGCCGCGGACGATTTGCCGGCCGTCTGGGGAGCCCACCAGGCCCCGCAGGTGGAGCGCGCCGTCGGCAAGCTCGGCGAAACCGGCGATGGGGACTTGGCAGCTGCCTTCGAGGCGGGCGTTCATGGCGCGTTCGGCGTCGACGCAGATTCGCGTGTTGCCGTGGTTCAAGACCGCGGCCAGTTCACGGACGCGGTCGTCATCCGCCCGGCACTCGATCCCCAGCGCGCCCTGGCCCACCGCGGGCAGGCTCTCTTCCGGCGCGATCCGGGAGGCGATCCGGTGTTGCAGGGCGAGTCGGTCCAGGCCCGAGGCGGCGAGGATGATGGCGTCGAACTGCCCGTCATCCAGCTTGCCCAAACGGGTCTGTACGTTGCCGCGCAGCACCTCCACCACCAGATCGGGCCGGCGGGCCTGGATCTGGCACTGCCGGCGCAGGCTGGCCGTGCCCACCCGGGCGCTGTCGGGGAGTTCGTCGATGGCGGTGTACTGGTTGGAGACGAAGGCGTCGCGCGGGTCGGCTCGCTCCGTCACGGCGATGATCTCGAACCCGTCGGGGAGGCACCAGGGGACGTCCTTCATGGAGTGGACCGCCAGGTCCGCCTCCCCCTCCCGCATGCCCGCTTCCAGCTCTTTCATGAACAGGCCCTTGCCGCCGATGCGGGCGAGGGGCTGATCGAGGATCTCGTCGCCCCGGGTGGACATGGGCACCAGCGTGACGTCCAGCCCCGGATGCAGGCGCTTGAGTTCGGCGGCCACGTATTCGGCCTGCCAGAGGGCCAGCTTGGAGCGGCGGGTGGCGATGCGTAGTGGTTCAGACATGGGCTCGGCGTGGTTATGAGTGAAGGGGCAAGTTTCGGCGGGGTGGCGGGGCAGTTGCAAGTCACATCGTCCGGTTCCCCCGGTCACCCGGCGCCCGGCACCGGGTAGCCCCACGCCTCCTGCGGCACCACGGTGGCGGAGACATTCTCGGCACGGTACACGGAGGCGATCTCCACCGACTCCTCGGTGGCGAGATCTTTGGGGGCCGGGCTCTCCAAAGGCTGCCCCTGTTCATCGGCGAAGACGTAGATTCGGGGCCGCGTGCCAGCGGCGCCGCGGCGCACGACCAAGGCCGTCTCGCCACTGGACAGCCCGACGAAAGTCCCCGGCGGAAAGACCCCGATCTCCTTGATGAAGGCGTTGACGAAGTACTCGTGATAGATCTTCCCGGCGTTCTCGTAGAGTTCCCGCAGTGCCCCCCGCACGCCCAATAGTTTCTTCTTGAAGGGGCGGGGCGTGACCATCGCCATGTACGAGTCGGCGATCATGAGGATGCAGGCCTGGTCGGAGATGTGCTCCCTCGATAATCCCCACGGGTAGCCGCTGCCGTCGAGGCGCTCGTGGTGCTCCAGCACGATCCGCAGCCACTCCTCGTCGTTCAACTGCTCACGGCGCAGGATGTCGGCCGAGCGCTGGGGGTGCTGGCGGATGGCGTGGCGTTGGTCCGAAGTCAGCGCCGCGGTCTGCTGATCGAGTTCGTCCTGAATCTTGAGCATGCCCACGTTGGCGGTCAGGGCGGCTCCCACCAGCGCACGCCGCCGCGGTCCCTCCATGGAGACGCCGCGGGCGACGATATCGCACAGGATGGCTTGGCGCAGGGGGTGGATGACACGGCCGGGAAACCGCTTCTCCAGATGGGCCGCGCCCAGGGCGGCGTCGGCATCGAGGTCGATGAGGTTGCCGAGACGTACGATCATGGCATCGATGCCACGCCGGAGTTGGCCCTCCCCGGAGCCGACGGACTTGTAGGCCTGGTCCAGTGCCGCGGCGCAGCGCTGTAGCTCGTGGAAGGGATCGAAGTCGGCGGGAGGAGGCCGGTGGCGGGGCACCAAGGTGCGCACCCGGCCGACGCGGGCCAGCATGAGCTGCTGGGCCGTGCTCTTGACCGGGGTGCCCTCGCTCAGCAGTAGGCGCTCGTAGGCGTCGTAGATCGGATAGGGCGTCGGTTGCCCGACGATCAAGTCTTCGGGAGAGACCGGCTCGAGGATCGCGACCTTGTCTTCCTCTTCGCCACCGGCGTCGCCGTTGTTGCCGTTATCGGCCGCCATGGTTCTCTCCCCTTGCTTGACTGCTTTGCATTCCTGCCCACAAAGGACATCTTCAACCCTTATGGCGAGCGCAACAACCTAGTATGGCGCTCGGAGAAGTCTCGACTCGATTGAACCCGGTTCGTCGGCAACGTAGTCTTTATGCGGCAGCGCCGGAGGCGCCGCCCATGCAACGTTCCCAACCCTTGGCGATCCGCCGATTACGAGCACGATTCTTATGAGTGAAGGCAAAGACTCCCCCGGCCGTCAATCCGGCCCCCAGTTGTGGACGGGACGCTTTACCGAGGCCACCGACGCCTTTGTGGAGCGCTTTACCGCATCGGTCCACTTCGATGCCCGGCTGGCCCTCTACGATATCGAAGGGTCCAAGGCCCACGCCCGGATGTTGGCGGATGTCGGGGTGCTCACCGCCGAGGAGGGGCGGGCCATCGTCGATGGCCTGGAGGCGATCCGCGAGGAGATCGAGGCCGGGCGTTTCGAGTGGTCGCCGCGGCTGGAAGATGTCCACATGAACATCGAGCACCGGCTGACCGAGCGGATCGGCGAGGCGGGCAAGAAGCTCCACACCGGGCGCTCCCGCAACGATCAGGTGGCCACCGACGTGCGCCTCTTCCTGCGCGACGCGGTGGACGCCATTGTCGGGGAGTTGCGCCGCTTCCAGCGGGGTCTGGTGGATCTGGCCGAGCGGGAGGCGGAGACGGTGATGCCCGGGTTCACCCACATGCAGGTGGCCCAGCCGGTGACCTTCGGCCACCACATGCTGGCGTGGTACGAGATGCTGGAGCGGGACGCCGGGCGCCTGGAGGATTGCCGGCGGCGGCTCAATCAGTGTCCGTTGGGCGCCGCGGCCCTGGCCGGCACCTCGTTTCCCGTGGACCGGGAGGCCACCGCCGCCGCGTTGGGGTTCGACGGCCCGACGCGCAACTCGCTCGACTCGGTGAGCGACCGCGACTTCGCCATCGAGTTCTGCGCCGCCGGGGCGACGGTGATGACCCACCTGTCGCGGATGGCCGAGGAGTTGGTGCTCTGGACTTCGCCCCACTTCGGTTTCGTGGAACTGCCGGACCGCTTCTGCACCGGCTCGTCGATCATGCCGCAGAAGAAGAACCCGGACGTGGCCGAGTTAGTTCGCGGCAAGGCGGCGCGGGTCCACGGCTCGTTGGTCACGCTGCTGACCCTGATGAAGGGGCAGCCCCTGGCCTACAACCGCGACAACCAGGAAGACAAGGAGCCGCTGTTCGACGCCGTGGATACGGTGCGCGACGCGCTCACCGCCTTCGCCGACATGGTCCCCGCCATGGAGGTGGACCGGGCGCGGTGCCGGGCGGCGGCGCGGGCCGGTTTCGCCACCGCCACGGACTTGGCGGACTACCTGGTGTGCCGTGGGGTGGCGTTCCGCGACGCCCATGCGGTGGTGGGGCGGGCGGTGCGTTACGCCACCGACGCCGGCAAGGATCTGGCTGAGCTGGAGTTGGAGGAGTTGCGCCAGTTTTCTCCGGCCATTGGCGAAGACGTTTACCAAGTGTTGACCCTGGAGGGCTCCCTGGCGGCCCGCGACCATGTGGGTGGGACGGCGCCGGCTCAGGTCTGCCGCCAGGTCGAGGCCGCCAAGCGGCGGCTCGGCTGAAGGATGGGCGACCCCGGCAGCGGCCACCGGCCCCGCCGCCGCTTCGGCCAGAACTTTCTCCACGACACCGCCGTATTGCGCCGCATGGTGGCGTCGATCCGGCCGAAGCCGGGGCAGGCCGTGGTGGAGATCGGGCCGGGGAAGGGCGCCCTGACCGTGCCGCTGCTGGAGGCGGCGGGTCGGCTCGTCGCCGTCGAGCTGGACCGGGATCTGGTGCCGCTGGTGAAGGCGCGCTGTGCCGGGACCGGCGATTTGGAAGTGATCAACACCGACGCCCTCACCGTCGACTTCCACGCCCTGGCGGCGGAACGGGGGCCGCTACGGGTGGTGGGCAACTTGCCCTACAACGTCTCCACCCCGATCCTCTTTCACTTGTTGGCGGCGTCGCCCGATATTGTCGATCTTCACCTGTTGCTGCAGCGGGAGGTGGTGCAGCGGATGGCCGCGCCACCGGGCTCGAAGGCGAGGGGGCGGCTGTCGGTGATGGTCCAGTACCGTTGCACCGTGGAGCGGCTCTTCGATGTGCCGCCCGGTGCGTTCCACCCGGTGCCCAAGGTGACCTCCACCTTTGTCCGTCTAACGCCCCACCGGGAGCCGCCGGTGGCGGTGGCCGATGAGAAGGCCCTGGCGGCAGTGGTGACGGCGGCCTTCGGCGGCCGGCGCAAGACGCTGCGCAACAGCTTGAAGGGCATCGTGGACGCGGAGGCGATGGCGCGGGCGGGGGTCGATCCCGGCCGACGGGCGGAGGAACTGACGCTGGACGAGTTCGCCCGCCTGGCCCAATGCCTCTAGCCGTTTCTCTGCTGGTGCAGCCGCCGTATGGCCAGGTCGGCGGCCAACTCGATGGCGGCTTGGAGGCTGCCGCCGTCGGCGCGGCACGTGCCGGCTAGGTCGAGGGCGGTGCCGTGGTCCACCGATGTGCGCACGATGGGCAGCCCCAGGGTGACGTTCACCGCTCGCCCGAACCCGACGTGCTTGACCACCGGCAGGCCTTGGTCGTGGTACATGGCCAGCACCGCGTCGGCGTTGGGCAGCGACTGAGGGGTGAAAGCGGTGTCGGCGGGCACCGGGCCGACGAGGTGCATGTGGGTCTCCCGCAGCCGCTCCAACACGGGGGTAATGACCTCGATCTCCTCCCGCCCGAGGTGTCCGCCCTCGCCGGCGTGGGGGTTCAGTCCGGTGACCACGACGCGTGGGGTGGCGATGGCGAACTTGTCGATCAGGTCGCTGTGGAGCGCCATGATGACCGATTCCAGGCGCTGCGCGGTGAGCGCCTCAGGGACTTGGCGCAGGGCCATGTGCGTGGTGGCCAGCGCCACCCGCAGGTCGCCGGCCACCAGCATCATCACCGGCATGGCGCCGCCGGTGAGTTCCGACAGCATCTCGGTATGCCCGGAGAAGGGGATGCCCGCGTCGTTGATGACGCCTTTATGCACCGGGGCCGTCACCAGGGCCTCACAGCTCCCTTCCACGCAGTAGCGGGTGCCGCGCCGGATGGTCTCCAGGACCGCATCGGCGTTGGCTGTCGTAAGGACGCCCGGTTCGGACGGTTCGGCCAGCGGCACCGGGTCGATCTTGATCGTCCCCGCCGGTGACGGAGAAGGCGGATCGCCGGGGGTCCAGCCGCGAAGCTCCAACTCCACGCCGCAACGGGCGGCCCGCTGCCGGAGCAGGTCTGGATCGCCGATGGCGATGAGATCGGCTGCTTGGGGTTTGGCCGCCGCCTGGGCGAGGAGTTCATAGCCGACGCCGGCGGGTTCGCCACAGGTCACCGCAACGCGCGGGATTTCACTCATGTTCCCTCCAGGCGGTACTCCACGTAGGCCTCTTCGCGCAGGCGCCGGAGCCACTGCTCCAGGGCCTCCTGGCTCTTGCGTTGATGAATCTGTTGAGCGATGCGCTCTCGGCGCCGTTCATCGGTGACGTCCCGGACTCGCCGATCTTCCACCCGTACAATATGCCAACCGAATTGCGTAGGGAATGGTTCGCTGGTCTCGCCGGGGCCCAAACGGTCCATCGCCTCCTGAAACGCCGGAACCAAGAGCCCCGGCGCGGTCCAGCCCAAGTCCCCACCGTCGGCGGCGCTTCCCGGGTCCTGGGAGTGCTCCCGGGCCAGTTCGTCAAAGGACTCCCCCGCGTCGATGCGTTCCAGCAGCCGCATCAGTCGTGCGCGGGCTTCCTGATCGTCCACCTCATCATCGGTCCTCACCAGGATGTGACGGGCCCGTGTTTCCTCCACGGTCTCCACATCCTCCCGTCGGGTCTCCAACAGCTTGACGATGTGAAAACCGGTAGCCGCTTGGATCACTCCGCTGACCTCGCCGACCTCCAGGTTCGGCACCACCTCGATATACGCAGAGGGAAGCTGTCCAGGCAGACGCCAGCCCAGGCTGCCCCCCTCCTCGGCGGTGGGGGCGTCGGAGAAAGCGGTGGCCACGGCCTCGAAATCCATGCCCTCCTCCGTGAGCCGCCGGTGGAGATCCCGGGCGCGTTGCTCGGCCTCCCGGATCTCCGCCGCCGATGCGCCTTCCGGCGTACTGATCAGGATATGGGCCGCGTGGTACTCCATATCGTCGCTGGCGGCGGCCATCTCCAGCGCCTCGTCGATTTCCCGTGGAGTCACGTCCACTTGTGAGCTCACATGGGCCTGCTGTAACCGGTTGAGCGTGATCTCCTGGCGCAGTTCGTCGCGGAACTGCGCGAACTCGATGCCGTCATGGGCCAGGGCGTCGCGGAGTTGGGAAAGGGTCATGTTGTTCTGAGCGGCGATCCGATGGACCGTGGCATCCAGCGTGGCGTCATCCACTCGGATCCCGGCACGCTCGGCCCGCACCAATTGGATCCGTTGCATGATGAGCCGTTCCAGGACGTGGCGGCGTAACTGGTCGTCCGGTGGTGGGGCCGCCCCACGGTGCCGCAACTCCTGACGAATGGCTTCCACCCCGTCCTCCAGTTCGGAGGCGAGGATGATGTCTTGTTCGACCACGGCGACAATGCGGTCAAGGACTTGGCCCGCGGCGAGGGCCGGGGCCAGCAACAGAGCCACAAGCAGGGTATGGAAAGGGGTCTTCATCGTGCTCCTAGAATAGCGTCTGGTCGTAACCCGGAACGATCTCGGATAGGAAGCTGCGGGTGCTATGTCCGAAGTTCGCCAGACCGGTCAGTTGGAATTCCAGCATGTAGTGGTTCTCGATTTCCATATCGACTCCGGTTCGGTGTTGGCGTACGACACCGCGGACCGCCCAGCAGCACTCGCGATACTCCACTCCTCCGACGAGTTCCAGGGTGATTCGTTCCTCTACCGAGTATTGCCACCGGCCGAAGACGCTCCATGCAGCACCAAGCCCCA
>SKYL01000041.1 GCA_007127935.1 Halorhodospira sp.
AGCCCCGACTCGTCGGCAAAGTAGATCGTCGCCCCGACCGCCTTGGCCTCCTTGCAGATCTCGGGATAGATCTCACGCTCCCAGCGCTGCACCAGCGCATGGTCCTGTTGCCAGGCTTCATAGAGCGGCTTTTGCGCGGTAAAGCCGAGAATCTTCATCAACCGGCTCACTGAGCCGATAGCCAGCTCCTTGCCCAGGCGTTGCCGGATGAGTTCACGGATCAGCGACAGCGTCCACAGCGCATACGGAAAGCGCATCTGCTGCGGCGTCTCATCGCGCACGACACGAGCCAACCATCGCAGCTCCTCGTCGGTGATCTTCGGTGGCCGTCCCGTTTGCGCGGTGGGCTGAACCGCCTTTTGGCCGCCTTCGGCGAATCGGGCCAGCCAGCGATACAGCGTGCGCTCGGATATGCCGAAACACTCCGCGACGTCCGCTGGCGATCGGCCATTGCGCACCGCCTTGATCGCCTGCATCCGTGTACGCTGACGCTCTTCGCGCCGCAGCTCTCGGGCTTCACTACTGGGCTTGGTAGGCGTACTGTGAGTATATCACGGAACTGACATAAGTTACTGAAAGGTTAGTATACTGCGTCGTCGAATCACCGCCGGTTCTTCGTCAACCGGACGGCTGGAAGGGGCGCGGTGCCCCCATCGACAGCGCCTCAACCACGCTACCGCCATGACGTGACCAACTTGGATCGCGCCTCCGTCGGCGTGGGGGCAGTTACTCCTTGAAGTGGCTTACGCAATACCCACTGGGTTGCAAGGCCAACCCCGGCACAATGCCAATCCGTGATCCACTTTACAATGACCAACGGTTCGTGCCGCCCGCCTCACCGCTCACCCCTCACCCCCGCATTAATCGTTGTTGCCCATTGTTCCGCGTCGGCCGTACGATTGCTTGAATGTACGGACCACCGGCCGGCGAAGGAATCGCCCCCCGGCGCCCAACGGCCAGAGAGGAGTGCCGATGCACCAAGATATCCCCGTCGAGCGGATCGCGCAGAGCAACCTGCTCCAGTGTCCACCGGAGATGCCGTTGCGTGAGGCCGCCCGGCGCATGAGCGAGAGGTGGTGCAGTTCCATCGTGGTCATGGAGGGTGAGCGCCCGGTGGGGATCTGGACAGAGCGGGATGCCCTGGCCGTCGACTTCGCCGATCCGGGGGCGGTGGATGCGCCCATCAGCGAGCACATGAGCCGTCCGCTCCACACGGTACCCGCCCAGACGCCGGTGGGCGAGGCGGCGGGCGTGTTGGGCGAGCTTCGGGTTCGCCACCTGCTGGTGGTGGACGCCGCGGGGCGGCCGTTGGGGATCGTCTCCCAGAGCGACATCGCGCTGAACCAGGGGTTGGAGCCGTATCTGCGGCTGCGCGAGGTGGGGAACCGCTTCCGTAGCAAGCCGGTCTTTCTGGAAGGCGGGGAGTCGCTGCTCGCGGTGTCGCGGCGGATGCGCGAGGCGGGGGCCGACGCGGCCATCGTCAACGATCCGGAGCACGGCCCGGGGATCATCACCGAGCGCGATGTGGTGCGCTGGATCGCCACCACGCCGGGGGATGCCGGGGCGGGGCGCTTGGCCAACCGGCCGCTGATTCGCATCCGCACCGACGACACGTTGCTCCAGGCCCGCAATCGGCTGTTGCAGCACCGCATCCGGCACCTGGTGGTGGAGTCGCCGGAGGGCAAGATCGTCGGGCTGCTGGGGTTTTCGGACATGATGGAGGGGGTGGAGCGGGTCTACATGGACGATCTGCGCCGCGCCCTGGCGGACCGGGAGAATGCGCTGAAGAAGTCCCGCCAGAGCTTGCGCTTGGCCGAGCGGTTGATCGAGGCGTCCCTGGAGGGGGTGATGATCACCGACGCCAAGGGGTTGGTGGAGTTCATCAATCCGGCCTTCACCCACATCACCGGTTACCAGCCCGAGGAGATCATCGGCCGCTCGCCCGGCATGCTCAACTCCGGGCGGCAGGACGACGCCTTTTATCGGGACATGTGGCGGAGCCTGCGCGAGAAGGGCTACTGGCAGGGGGAGATCTGGAACCGGCGCAAGGATGGGGAGATCTTCCTGGAGCTGCTGACCATTACCGCCATCACCGACGACGACGGGGAGGTGACCCACTACGCGGGGCTCTTCACCGACATTACCCGCATGCGCGAGAACGAGGAGTACATCCGCCGCCTCGCGTACTACGACGCCCTCACCGGGTTGCCCAACCGCCGGCTGCTCGACGACCGGTTGGGGCTCGCCATCGCCCACGCCCGCCGGAGCGGCACGCAACTGGGGGTGCTCTTCTTCGATCTGGACCACTTCAAGCAGGTCAACGACACTCACGGCCACGAGCTGGGGGATCACCTGCTGTTGGAGGTGGCGCGGCGGGTTCGCCGCTGCCTGCGCGAGGACGATACATTGGCCCGGCTGGGCGGCGATGAGTTCGTGATCCTGCTGCCCGATATCCAGTCCAGCGAGCCGATTCACTCGGTGACCCAGCGGATCGGGGAGCAGTTCCGGGGTGAGGTCGAGGTGGCCGGGGTGATGGTGCGCACCTCCGTGAGCATTGGGGTCGCCACGTTCCCCGAGGATGGAGATGAGCCGGAGGCGCTGCTGCGCGCCGCCGATGAGGCGATGTACGCCGCGAAGCGGGCGGGGCGGGACGCGGTCCGGTTCTCCGACAGGGTTCCGATGGGGTGACGTGAGGGCAGACGATGCCGAGACTTGAGGTCCGCCGGGCGGCCGTGCTGGGAGCCGGGGTGATGGGCAGCCGTATCGCGGCCCATCTGGCCAATCGGGGCATTCCGGTGCTGCTCTACGATCTGCCGGCCGAGGAGGGCGGTGAGCGGGACGCGGCGGCCCGCACGGCCATTCAGCGGCTCGCGGGAGCCCGGCCGCCGCCCCTGGTCCTCCCGGGCGTGGCCCACCACATCACGCCGTGCAACTACGACTACCACCTCGACGCCCTGGCCGGGTGCCAGTTGGTGATCGAGGCGGTGGCCGAGCGGCCCGACATCAAGCAATCGCTCTATGAGCGGGTGGCCGGGCACCTCGGCGAAGCGGCGGTCCTCGGTTCCAACACCTCGGGGCTCGCCGTCGCCTCCCTGGGGGAGCCGCT
>SKYL01000287.1 GCA_007127935.1 Halorhodospira sp.
ACGGTGGTGGTCATGGGCGACACCATCATGCGCGCGGCGCGCATGGTGGCCAATGAGTTGGGTATCCGCGACATCACCGCGGTGACCGTGCCCGAATCGAAGGTCCGGGAAGACGTGTTCGAACCCATGGGTTGGGAGGAGTTGTTGGAGGCCGGATTGATTGGCCGCCTCCACTTGACCTGGGGCGAGGTCGACGAGGCCTTCGTCGGTACACAGGCCGAGGGCATCGATACCGCGCCGGAGGGCCGGGAAGACGAGACCTTTATCGATCTCTACTTCGGCTATCTGGAGATCCCCACTCTGGCGCAGAACCTCTTGCGTGATCTGCGCTACGAGCGGGTGCAGGAGGTCTTGAACGAGGGGGACCGGATTATCTTCGTCGGCGCCAACGGGCGGTACTCCTTCAAGGGGCACGGCTTCGCCCGCGGCGGCATCTTCGATCGCTTCCAGTTGGTGCAGGGCGAGTCCGTCATCCAGTTCCGCGACACGGACATGGTCCGCCTCTACGAGTTGGCCCCGGAGGATGCGCCGCGCTTCAGGGAGTTGGAGGTCTTCGTGCTGCGTGACGGGGTCGTCTTCGACCCCGGCCTGCCCTACGATCTCGAACTGCTGGTGGTGCGACAGTATGCACCGCTGGACTCGGAGTTCGTCAGCTTCGACGCCACCCATGAGATTCCGGACGACTACATCCTCCGCCCGGAGCCGGTGGTCGATCTGGATGAAGACCGTCCGCTGTGGATCTCGGTGTGGGAGGACCGCGTCTTCCATATTGTGGTCCTCAGCGCCGGCCTGTTGGTGCTGACGTTGATCCTGCTCTTCCAAGATGTGCTGGCCCGGCGGCCGGTCTTCCTCTGGTATCTGCGCCAGGGCTTCCTGCTCTACACCATCCTCTTCATCGGCTGGTACGCGCTGGCCCAGCTCTCGGTGGTCAATGTCCTGACCTTCACCAACTCACTCTTCACCGACTTCCGGTGGAGTACGTTCCTGATGGACCCGATGATGTTCATCCTGTGGACGTTCGTGGCGGTCTCGCTGTTGCTGTGGGGGCGGGGAGTCTTCTGCGGCTGGCTCTGCCCTTATGGCGCGGCCCAGGATATGGTAAATAATGTCGCACGGTACTTCCGCGTGCCGCAGTTCACGGTACCCTTTGCGGTGCATGAACGGCTGTGGGCGCTGAAGTACATCATCCTGTTGGCGCTGTTTGCCGTCTCGCTTCACTCATTGGCGCAGGCGGAGATCTACGCCGAGGTGGAGCCGTTCAAGACGGCGGTGTTGATGAAGTTCCAACGGGAGTGGGGTTTTGTGTTGTATGCTGTGGCCCTGCTGGCGATATCGGCGGTGAACCACAAGTTCTTCTGCCGCTATATCTGCCCGCTGGGGGCCGCGTTGGCGATACCGGCACGGATCCGGCTCTTCGCGTGGCTGCGCCGTCACCCTGAGTGCGGCAAGCCGTGCCAGATCTGCGCCAATGAGTGCGAGATCCAAGCCATCCATCCGAATGGCGAGATCAACGCCAACGAGTGTCACTACTGCCTGGATTGCCAGGTGACGTACTGGAACGACCGTAAATGTCCGCCGATGATCAACCGGCGCAAGCGCCGCGAGCGGGCCAGCCGGCAGGCGGCGGACAGCGGTGAGGAGACACGGCAGGGCTTTCCGGAACTGGAGGTTCCGGGGCGTCCCGCTTAGAACGGCTCGGCCGGAGGGCCGGCCCGTTATCGAGGCCGCGCAATGTTGCGCATCTGGAGTAGCGAGGAGGAGGCACGCCATGACCGACCGTAAAGAAGAAGGCCGCACCACGGGTCCGGCTGAAAATGAGTTGAAGGAGGGCACCGTCCTGGAGGCCGGGTCCGAAGAGGGAACCACCAAGGGCGGCATCAGCCGTCGCGGGTTCCTGGGGGCCACCGCCATGGCCGGTGTCGCCGGCGCCGGCGCCGCCGCGGGCATCATGCCCCGGTTTACCAAGGAGGCCCAGGCCGCCAGCGGTGGACAGAGCTACGAAGTGGCTCCCGGTGAGTGGGACGAGTACTACGGCTTTTGGAGCGGCGGCCACTCCGGCGAGATCCGGATTCTCGGTATTCCGTCCAAGCGCGAGCTGATGCGGATCCCGGTCTTCAACCGGGAGAGCGCCACCGGCTGGGGGCAGACCAACGAGAGCAAGCGCATCCTCGGTGACAGCGCCAAGTTCGACAATGGCGATACACACCACGTCCACGTCAGCTACACCAACGGCAGCTACGACGGGCGGTACGCCTTTACCAACGACAAGGCCAACAGTCGTGTGGCGCGCATCCGTCTCGACGTGATGAAGACGGACAAGATCACCACGATCCCCAACGTCTCTTCGATCCACGGCCTGCGGCTGCAGAAGTACCCGAAGACCGGCTACGTCTTCGCCAACGGCGAGATGATCGTCCCGCTGCCGAACGACGGCCGCGACCTGGACAAGCCGGAGAACTACTGGACCATGTTGTCCGCCCTGGACTCCGAGACCATGGAGGTCAAGTGGCAGGTTCTCGTCGACGGCAACCTGGACAACAACGATACCGACTACGAGGGCAAGTACGTCTGCTCCACCTGCTACAACGCCCCGCGCGGCGTGACGCTGGAGGAGATGATGGGCCCCGAGCGGGACTGGGCGGTGGTCTTCAACGTACCGGCCATCGAGAAGGCGGTGGCGGAAGGCCGCTTCACCACCATCGGTGACTCCGACGTGCCGGTGGTCGACGGCCGTGGCGCCCAGGCCGCCGGCGGCCCCGGTGGCTCCGAGTTTACCGTCTACGTCCCGGTGCCCCGGAGCCCGCACGGCCTCAACACCACGCCGGACGGCAAGTACTTCATCGCCAACGGCAAGCTCTCCCCGACCTGCACGGTGATCGAGATCGCCAAGGTCGACGAGTGGTTCGAGGGCAAGCTGAACGATCCGCGCGACATGGTGGTCGCCGAGCCGGAGATCGGCCTCGGCCCGTTGCACACCACCTTCGATGGACGCGGCAACTGCTACACCAGCGTCTTCCTCGACAGCCAGGTGGTGAAGTGGAACCTCGCCGACGCGCTGCGCGCTCATGAGGGGGAGGATGTCAACTACATCCGCCAGAAGCTC